>JBBAUU010000014.1:0-14955 GCA_040398065.1 Opitutales bacterium
TTAAATAAGGATCGGAGGGTTCATAGGACTTCACTTCGGAATTTTTCCATGGTCCACCGTAGCCTCTTGGTTTGCCGAGGTTCCAGAGATCATCTGCTGCGCCCACCCACACCGCCGCTTCTCCGTCGCTTGAACGAATAATGTGTGAATTATTATTATTTATCGATGGGTCGATGCCGCTGAGTACTAAGAGTCCGCGATACGAACAAAAATCGTGAATCGCAAAATCGCTGGTCGCGATGGGTCTTATTCGTATGGCCCCCATGGCATTCAAGGCGGGCAATTCATAAAAAGTGCCGTGTGCTTGGAGTAGATCGCGTTCAGTACAAACCTCACGTGCTTTTCGCAGGCTAGATTGTTCTAATAATTTATCTTGGTTTATTTCCGACGAGCGAGGTAGTCGCCAGCGTTGTCCGTTTTCGACAAAAATAACCGAAGCCTCATCGCTCGTAATGATGCCTTTCGGAATTTCTGTGACCTGTTTAATTTTTTCTAAGGTCGCTGGATCCGCGGGGATTAATTGCATATCGGCATTTAATTCGTAAAGTGAACGAACCGTTGTTTGGCCGTTTTTAATTTCGGCATTTAATACCACCAGAGTGCGTTGGTTATTACCCGTTGTTAAAAGAAATGCGCCTTTCGAGGTTTCGTCTTTCGCTGGAGATAACCCAGCAAACATCGGGTCGGTATCCTTGGTACGATTGTCCTGACCGGCATACTGAAAAGTTGCGGAGAGTGTCGCGACATCACGATCGGTTATAAGCCGCAGCCAAACTCCCTGTTCGGTTTCAGGAATATTTAGCCACACGCTTTTAGTTTCTGCAGGGACGGTAATTTGTCTCCAGGTTGACCATTGATTATTTCCTTTGGAATCTATTTCGATTGTAAAGACCGTCGGTGCGACTCCGTCGTGTTCAAGGTGTAGCGCGCGTTTAGTGAATCCTGATAGTAAAAATGGATCAGAGAAAACCTGTGCCTTAACTGATTCATTTAACCAGACGCTGCCGCGACCTAAGACTGGTCCTAAATGATTGGGCTTATCTAGTGAGGTGAACCAGAGATTTGATTGCGACTGTCCGGGGCCTGCGAGTTTTCCTTTAGCTTCACGCTTATTTAGAAATTCAGACTTAGCGGTGTCATCGCATCCGAAAACAAGTCGATTATTCCAACGTGTGAAATCTCCGATAACTTTTAGGTAGGTTGAACGGGGGTAAATACCTGCTGAATTTTTAACGGAGAATGTTTCCGGGAAATTCCAGAACATGCCGTGCATGGTCATCAAGCGTGAGCCAGCTTCACCTACATCACGAATGCGCGGCCACTCCGTGTTCCATCCATGTGCACCATCGTAACTGTGACTGGCTTTAGGCAGGCGATACGAATTCCATTCGCCCTTTTCTTTTACCATCAAAATTACTGAACGATAGTCCCAGCCGATGGTCCAAATCGGATCGGTTGCTGGATTTGAATTTCCTTTAATTCCGCCCGGTCCAGTGACTTCCGTGAATTGATTACGCCGAACGAGTTGCCAATTGCCTGACCCGTTCCATTCACCGACGGCGCCGCTATCAATGTTCGGATTTTTTAGCGCGATAGGAGTGTCTTCACCATTGTTCGCAATAACGACGACGCCTTGGCCGGAGTAGAGTCCTTTGCCGTGATAACCAGGAAGGGTTGATTGCAGAGTGGCCGGATTTATTTCCACGGTCTGTCCGGCCTTTGGTTTATTTTTTATTTCTTTAATCAGACCCTTCACCGCTAAAGTGTGCACATCCACTTCGAAGAGCCCGTCTTCCATCGTTGCAAAATAAATTTTGTGAGCAGGCTCGGTCAGATGTCGCGCATTACCAGTTAATCTTCCGGGCATGAGTTTTGGTGAAATCGCACGGACATTACGTTCGGCATCAATAAAATAGGGACCGATGATTAGTTGTTTAGATTCTTCGTGAATCATGCGGTTGGCCGGAGTTCCGCCCACGCTTTCTGCTCGGGTAATTAATTCTAAGGACGGAGTGATTTCGTAAAGTTTATCGCTCGAACCGTAGGGACAGTGTGGGCCGTAGGTGATGACCCACAGTCGATTCGCCCATGGCACGACCGCTCCCGTGCCGCATTCACCTTCTTGATTAAAGTAAGCCAAACTCGGATAAATGCCGGACCACTCTGGTGGGGCGGCTATTCCATGAACCCCGATGAACGAAAGTAAAATTAAACACACCCGAAACATGAAAGCACTTTCTTTACTTATGAATTACTGGCAAGTGCAGAGCATTTAATTTTAAATAACAAATAGTATTATCCAGCTTCCCACAATGAGGGCGGGAATACCAAATAGTTTAATGACGCTTTTTGATTCTGCCTGTACCAGAAAACATCCAATTAAAATTAAGGCACAGAGAGGCCCACTGGCCGGCCAGGTGGAACTACCTTGTAAATTGAGTCCAGGAATTTTGGCGAAAAATTCGGCAATAGCTGTCATGATATTTAAAATAATAACGCCCGCTCCATTGATCCACTGGGCCATGGGCAGAAGATTTTCCCACGGATAAAAAAATAATGAAATCATCCCACACACGAGCGGAATTTCTGACAGCGGAACTAAAATTAAGTTTACGACGACTCCGCCGTAACTCGCATTTTGAAAGTAGGTAAGTGTTAAGGGTATGCCTGCGAGTGTGGCGGCGGTTGATATGCATAGGCCGGAAATCAAAAACTTCCGCAGCTTCCATCTTCCGCGTTGCGACCAGGTTTGGCTTTTAGCCGGAATTAATTTTTCTTCGGTGGTGGGTTGATTGAGTATTTGGGCAGCGGGTGCCCCGACTAAAATAATCGCAACCACGGCGACGTAACTTAGTTGAAATCCTGGATCATTAATCGCCTCGGGTTGAAGGATGAGCGTAAACGCACAAGCTAAGGCTAAGGATTGAAGTGTGGAAGTGGATCGCTCGCTGACTTGTCCTACCCAGATAAACGTCGCCATGATCCAAGCTCGAGTGGAGGAGGGCGATACTCCCGTCACCTCTACATAAAGCCAAAGCAGACTTAAAATAATCACGCCCAAAGGTTTTTCTGGGAGATGTACTTTTCGCACAAACCAAAGCATCCCGGCTGCCATGCCCGCGATATGCAGTCCGCTAATCGCAAATAAATGCAGTGTGCCAGTTTGTGTGAATGCCACTTTTGCTTCGGGCGGCAAAAGGGCAGTACGTCCTAAAAGTGTTGCGGATAAGAGCGCGCCTCCTTCGTCGTCTTTCCAAGGCAAGGTACTCAACCAGCGTTCTAATTTTATTTGGGTTCTTTGACACCACACGGCAAAGTCCGTCGGCTTTTCTAATAGTCCGATAATTTTTCCATTACGGAGTTTCAGTGTCGCCCCTTGTGATTTTACCCACGCATCATAACCTTGCGGGTTGGCGTCGATTGCCGAAATCCATCCACTCATTTTTAATTCGCATCCTTGTGCAGGGGTACCACCTTTGACGAATAGTGCGACGCGTCTTCGGAAAAATGCACCTTTATCAGTAATGATTCCTAGACCCGTCCAACCACTGCCTTCGCGATTAGTATTAGCATGTTCGATAGAGATAGAGAGTTCAGTTAATTTTTCATCGACCTCTAAAAAGTTTTGCGGGGGAAGTTTTACTTGATGCCACGCTGCCCCTAAAAAAATGCCGACCGCTACTAATGCAATCTGACTCTGGTGGGCGCAGCGGATTTTTATCCAGAGCCAACTCAGAGAAAATAAACTCAAAATTAATAATATAAAAACCGGGATCGGATAAAAACTATCTAAGCTTTCTCCTAGAAGAATGGGCAGAGCTAGCCATAGAGCAGGGCAGTGTCCAAACCGTGAGGGTTTTAGGTCGTCGTCGAATTCCAGGGCGTGGGGCCGTTCCATATCCGGAGGCCTTCGCTACCGAGTGTGATTCGTGCGACCTCCGCCCTTAGCCAATCCCACCGACTCTCTTTGGCGAGAACAGGGGATTGAAGCATTTGCCTTAGTGGAAAAACGACAAAACTTCGCTCACTCCAACGCGGATGGGGAAGTGTGAGGCTGCTCGATTTAAAAACTTCCTGCTCACAGAACAGCAGATCGATATCGATGGTTCGCGGACCATCTTTTATAGTACGCTCTCGCCCGAGCTCCGACTCAATCTTGGCGGTCGTGCGCAGCAGGGATTCAGCATTTTCTTTGTAAGTAATTGCTATACAAATATTTAAGAAATTTGGCTGGTCGGCATAGCCAACGGGATCGGAGTCAAATGCTTGGGAAATTGCTAATAGCCGAACACCAGGAATTTGACCGATTTTTTGAATAGCTTGGCCAATAAATTCCGTCCGATCCCCAATATTACTGCCCAATCCGAGAAGGAATTGGCGTTCACCCATTTTAGATGCGCTCGCGGCGGATTTTAACGGAAATTGCTTCAAAATCGGCGGCAACAGGCGCGAACGGTTTGGTGACTTCAACCGTCACGGCTTTTACCACAGGAAAGGTTCCGAGCAAATGGGCTGCTATTTGTTGAGCGAGGGTTTCGATAAGGTAGACGGGCTTTCCAGTGAGTTGAGCTTCTACCGTTCGAATGACATCAGCGTAGTTTACAGTCTTTTTTAAATCATCGGTGGCGGCGGCGGGCCGGGTGTCCACCTCGAGATCGACCGAGACCATAAAACGTTGGCCGAGACGCTTTTCCTCGGGGAGGGCGCCATGGTGTCCGAAAGACCTGATTCCACTGATTCTTATAATATCCACACCCTTAGTGATGTCGTCTTGGTCACCCCGTGCAAGAGTTTCTCGAAAATGTTTAAAGTCCCCACTTGACCCCCCTTTGACGAGTAGATGAAAGTCCGCCCGAACACATGCCTAAGAGGACCGATATCAAAACCATCCTCATCATCGGATCTGGCCCTATTATCATAGGCCAAGCCTGTGAATTCGATTATTCAGGAACGCAGGCTTGTAAGGCTCTGCGCGAAGAGGGTTACAAAGTCATTCTAGTTAATTCAAATCCAGCGACGATTATGACGGATCCCGAAACCGCGGACGTTACTTATATTGAGCCACTCACGGTTGAAACCGTAGAAAGAATTATTGCGAAAGAAAAACCGGATGCACTTCTTCCCACGCTCGGTGGACAGACGGCATTAAATCTTTCTCTCAAACTCGCCCGCACGGGTGTGCTTGCCAAATACGGCGTCGAATTAATTGGTGCTAAAGAAGCTGCGATTGAGCGCGGTGAAGATCGTGAAATATTTAAAAAGTTAATGTTGGAAATCGGACTCGATGTCCCGCGCTCACGCGTCATCAAAAATTTAGAAGAGGCTCGCGAAACCATTGAATTAATCGGCGGACAATTCCCCATTATCATTCGTCCCTCTTACACCCTCGGTGGAACGGGTGGTGGCATCGCCTACAACCGCGAAGAGTTTGAAACAATGGTACAGGGCGGCTTAGACGCTTCACCCGTACACGAGGTGCTCGTCGAAGAATGTTTATTAGGCTGGAAAGAATATGAAATGGAAGTGATGCGAGATCATAAAGATCAGTGCGTTATTATTTGCTCCATTGAAAACTTTGATCCGATGGGCGTTCACACGGGCGATTCTATTACCGTAGCTCCGGCTCTTACTTTAACCGATAAAGAGTATCAATTAATGCGCGACGCCTCGTTCGCAGTGATTCGTGCGGTGGGTGTTGAAACGGGTGGTTCGAATATTCAATTCTCTGTTAATCCCGAGAACGGTCGCATGATTGTGATTGAGATGAATCCGCGCGTTTCTCGTTCATCCGCTCTTGCATCGAAAGCCACCGGATTCCCCATTGCCAAAATCGCCGCGAAATTGGCCGTGGGTTACTCGCTCGATGAATTAAAGAATGATATCACGAAGTCGACCCCTGCGTGCTTCGAACCCACGATTGATTACGTCGTCACCAAGATTCCTCGTTTCACTTTCGAAAAATTCGTTGGTGCTGATACGACATTAACTTCGGCCATGAAATCGGTCGGCGAAGCGATGGCCATCGGCCGCACCTTTAAAGAGTCATTTCAAAAAGCTTTACGTTCTCTTGAAATCGGCGCGTGGGGTTTAGGCTGTGGTGGCAAGATGGGAGATGACGCGATTCGTGATCACGTTGAAATTCGCGCCCGCCTCGCTCGCCCTAATCCAGAACGTCCCTTTTACATTCGTTACGCGATGTTAGCGGGGATGACGGAAACCCAAATTTTTGAAGCGTCCAAAATCGATCCTTGGTTTTTACGTCAGCTCCGTGGAATTGTTGATATTGAATTAGCGCTTAAAGCTGCCGGTAAAAAGGTTGATACCGATTTACTCCGTCAGGCCAAAGAAGCCGGCTTCGCCGACCGCCAAATTGCTTTTGCTACCGGATTAACGTCCGCGGAAGTTTACACCCAGCGCAACAATGCGGGAATTCGTACAGTCTTCCGCTTGGTTGATACCTGTGCTGCGGAATTCGAATCTTTCACGCCCTATTTTTATTCCTCTTATGGTGATGAGTCGGAAGTAAAGCCCTCGGATAAAAAGAAGGTCATGATTTTAGGCGGTGGACCTAATCGTATCGGGCAAGGGATTGAATTCGACTACTGTTGTGTGCACGCGTCGTACGCCTTGCGTGCGGCGGGTTATGAAACCGTGATGGTGAATTCTAATCCCGAAACTGTTTCAACCGACTACGATACCTCAGATCGTTTATATTTTGAGCCCCTCACACTTGAAGATATTTTAGAAATCTATCGCACCGAAAAATGTGTGGGCGCGATTGTCCAATTTGGTGGTCAAACTCCGTTAAACTTAGCCGCTGATTTAGAGGCCCATGGCGTTAAGATTGTGGGAACTTCTCCTTCCAGCATCGCTCTCGCTGAGGATCGTCAGTTGTTTAAAGATATTTTAATCGAACTGAATATTCGTCAGCCCGTTAATAAGACCGCTTTATCTCCTGAAGAAGCTTACAAGTTGGCGGAAGAAATTGGTTTCCCGATTTTACTCCGTCCCTCCTTCGTTCTCGGCGGTCGCGGTATGTTTATTGTCTACGGCATGGATGAATTAAAATCCGTTGTCCGCGAGGCCTTCGATGTGGCTCCAGGTAAACCTGTGTTATTGGATAAATTCTTAGAGGACGCGATTGAGTTAGACGTGGATGCAATTTCTGACGGCGAAATGACCGTGATTGGTGGAATGTTAGAACACGTGGAGCACGCCGGAGTGCACTCGGGCGATGCGGGCATGGTTTTACCTCCGCACACGCTCAGTCCTGCGATCATTGATGAAGTGCGTCGTATCACTCACGCCCTGGCTAAACGTCTTGGAGTGGTCGGTCTGATGAATATCCAATTCGCGATTAAAGATAACACGGTGTTCATGTTGGAAGTAAACCCACGCGCTTCGCGCACCATACCTTTTGTTTCTAAAGCGATTGGCGTGCCTCTGGCAAAATTAGCCTCGCTCTGTATGATGGGTGCGAAATTAAAAGATCTCGGTTTCACTCGCGAGATTCGTCCGCCCTATTGGTCGATCAAAGAATCGGTTTTCCCTTTCAGTCGTTTCCCGGGCGCGCCGATTGCCTTGTCTCCTGAAATGCGCTCCACCGGTGAAGTGATGGGCGTAGATGATGATTTAGGAATGGCTTATGCCAAAGCCCAGATGGCTGCGCACCCCGCACTGCCTGTGGCTGGAAATGTTTTCATTTCAGTTAAGGATAGAGATAAAGACGGCGCGGTGGCGATCGCTCGCGATTTAGCGTCACTCGGTTTTAATATTTATTCTACGAGTGGAACCGCCGCCGCCATTGAAGCAGCGGGTGTGAAGATTACCAAACTCGGAAAAATTTCTGAAGGATCTCGCCCCAATGTTTTAGACCTCCTGAAAAACAATCAGTTACAAATGATTGTGAATACGGCGGCTGGAATGTTACCGCGTAAAGATGAAAACTCCATGCGTGCCGAAGCCGTTTTACGCGGAGTATACATGGCCTCGACGCTCAACGCAGCTCGCGCGGCCGTTTTAGGTATTCGCTCATTAAAAGTTCGTCCTTTGACGGTAAATTCTTTGCAGGAACACGCAAAGGTGCTTCCCCCAAAAGGTTAATTAAGATACAAAACTTTTATCCATGAAATTCCCAACCCTCGCCGTGATGGCTTTTGCTGTCGCTTCACTTCATGCTGATCCTGCCGCGCCTAAAGCTGAGCAGGCTAGCGTGACTCCTCCATCTACCCAAACTCCCGTGAAAGAACTAACTCCCGAACAACAAAAACAAGCCTTCTTCTTGCAAGGCTTCATCCTCGCTAGTCGCTCCGAGTGGGCTGGTGTCGTGAATGAACTCGACCTCAATGAGTCCGAGTTAAATTCCTTATTGGATGGTATGCGTGCTGCTTTGAAGCGCGAGAAACCTTCCTTTAAGGCCGAAGAAATTATTCCTGGTGCCGAAAAATTATTCAATGAACGTATCGCAGCTAAGTCCAAACGCATGGCGGCTAAGAACGACGAATTCCTCGCTAAGATTGATGCCGATAAATCGGTTACCAAAACTGCTTCTGGTCTTCGCTATAAAATCGTTACACAAGGAACGGATCCTAAGCCATCGGCTACCAGTTTAGTAAAATGCCTGTACACGGGTAAACTCGCTGATGGTCCAGTTTTTGATTCTACCTCCACTCGCGGCAATGAGCCGACTGAGTTCCCGTTAAACGGAGTGATTCCAGCGTGGACCGAAGGCGTTCAGCTCATCGGCAAGGGCGGCAAGATTCTTATCTACGCACCAGCTAATTTAGCTTACGGCGAACAAGGCCAGGGTCCTATCCCAGGAAATTCCGTTTTAGAATTCGAAGTTGAATTAGTAGAATTTAAATAATTCGTCTAAAAACGCGGAAAATGGGCGCACACAAGTGCGCCTTTTTCTTTTGGTTTTTTGCCGACTCTGTCATAAATTCGATATAATATTTAAAGTAGAAACATGAAATCATTTTTAAATTTATGCAGTTTAAGTTTTTTATTTTCATGGTGTTCGGCTGAACCTCTAAAAGAAATATTAGTTTGGGATGGGGCAGCTCCCATGGAAACGTTAACACCTCAAGCGGGCGCCGATCCGCGTGGAGTGGTCAGCGCTGAGGGTCGTCGCTCCGATGTGTTTAGCCCCACCTTTGTACCGTGGCCCGCCGCTCAGCCTAATTCACCGGTCGTGATTGTTTGTCCGGGGGGCGGCTATAATAAACTCGCCGAGCAACACGAAGGAGTCGCCGTAGCGAAACGACTTAATGATTTAGGATGTACGGCATTGGTGTTGCGCTACCGCGTGCCTCGTCGCTCGGAGAACACCCCTTGGGTGCAACCTTTATTGGACTTAAGAAAAACTTTAGAAATCGCCCGTGCTCGTGCCGGCGAATGGAATGGTAATCCTAAAAATATTGGCGTCCTCGGTTTTTCTGCGGGAGGAAATTTAGCGGCACGCCTCGCCTATGCACCTGCTGAAGCGACGGTGGATCGGCCTGACTTTGTAGCGCTCATTTACCCCGCCTATTTATTTGTAAAAGATGAGCCCAATAGCGTTTTGCGAGATGGCCCCGATGGAGTTATTCCGTCTGCTGAAATGAAAAAAATAGCTCCGGCGTTTTTTGCGCACAGTGCGGATGATTCCTATCCAGCCGAAGCCTCGCAGAAGATGGGAGCCTTGCTTAAATCCATGGGAGCGAAGGCGGAAGTCCATGTCTGGGCGGGCGGAGGACACGGTTGGGGCGCGACGGATCGTTGTGTTGCCTCGCGGGAGTGGACGCGTCTCATGGGTCTTTGGATGAAAGACTGCGGGATTTTATCCCAATAAAAAAAGCCGCTCGGTGAGCGGCTTTTTGGGTGGAGCAATGGATAAGATTAGAAGCGGTAACGAAGCCCGGCAATCGCTTCCCAGCTCTGCACGTTGTTCTTTGCGGTGCCATCATAGTTTCTTAAACCAAAGTAATGGTTGTTCCGTGCGGTGAGCGAGAAATCGACTTTGTTATTGATTGCAAAACGCATACCCACGAACGCGGCAGCAGTGAATAAGCCTTTGCTGGTGGTGACAGGGGTGACGGGATTGATGCCGTCATCGGTGTAATCAAGTTTCGATAACCAGGAATAACCTAAGCCGATGCCAACGAAGGGATTGATGCCACCACGTGGGTTTAGGTTGTAGGTAAAATCTAAAGAGGCATTGAGCACACCGATGTCCGAGTCGGAGAACGTTGGTACTGCGTCAGTAGCGAGATGCTTGTAGCTCACATTCAGACCTAACTCAACTTCACGGCTGATGTTTCCGGCGACAGTGATGCCAGCCAAGGTGCCAGAGTTATATTTAGCACCGGAGTCGGAGTTACTTCCGACTGGGTTATTTTTTCCAAATTGGAATTCGATAGTTGCAGCTTGTGAAGCAGCGGCAGCCAAAGGCAGGAGGGCGAGGGTACGTAATAATTTCATGGGGAAGTTTTAACCTATGAGGGGGAGGAACTCTGTAAAGACAGAAGGTTTATATTATTAATGTAAGGGCTTATTTTGTCTCAATTATCTCTACGCCAGTGATTTCCACGCGTTCGGTCGGGCTGGAGCGTTCTGGTCCGGTGCATGAGATGGCGGCAATTTTATCTAAAACATCCTCACCTTTGATGAGCTTACCGAAGGCGGTATATTTATTATTTAAAAAAGAAGCATCACCATGACAGATAAAGAACTGACTGCCCGCGCTGTCGACGTCTTGAGATCTTGCCATTGAGAGAACACCTTTTTGGTGCGAGCGATTGTTGAACTCAGCTTTGATTTGATATCCAGGTCCACCGGTGCCTGGCATTCCATTGGCCCCTTGTTTGGACTTAGGGCAACCGCCTTGGATCATAAAGCCTTTGATGATGCGGTGAAAGGCTGTGCCGTTATAAAATCCTTCACGCGAGAGTTTTAAGAAGTTGGCGACAGTCTTCGGTGCGACGTCGGACCAAAATTCAAAAGTCATATCGCCGGAAGTGGTGTGAACGATAACTTGAGGGGTGGAGGTGTTGGTGGCTTCTTTCATAGGTGTGGAATTAGAAGAATTGAGAGTTTGGGAAATACAAGGGCTAAAACTTAAGAGTAAGAGGATTGCTGAAAGTGTAGATTTCATGAAACCAGCCAAAGACTGCCGTCTTTTTCGGCAATGCAAAAACCTCCGCTTGCCACTTTGTCACTCACCCTTCACAGATAAAAATCATGAAAGTGGTTATCAACGATAAGCCCCAGGAAACCTCAGCCAAAACTATTGCTGAATTAGTTAAGGAACTTGGGCTTAATGATCAAGCCGCTATCGCTGTTGCGATTGGCGAACAAGTCATTCCACGCAGTGCTTGGGCTACCCACGCCTTAACGGAAAATATGTCCGTACTCATGATACGTGCCGCCCAAGGCGGATAATTTTATGTTTAAATATATCAAAGGATTATTTGCACCCGAGCCCGAAGCGGCCGCGCCGAGCAATTTAATTTTATTCACCCCGACGAAGACGGAATGGGACGCCAAGACCGTCATCAAGTTGTTCGACGCCGGGTTGGGCAAATTGCATGTGCAGCCGAACCGTGAGTGGCGCGTGGGTGACTACGAAAAATTCCTCAAAAAAGTCCCCAAGATTTATTGGCCAAGAATTGTTTTAGAAGAACATCACCAACTCGTTTTGAATCACCAACTGGGTGGATTCCAAATGTACCACGGCGATCGCATTCCCGCGCGTTGGCCGAAATCGGTCTCGCTGAGTTGTAAGTGTCACTCTTACGACGAAATGCGTAGCTTACCGAAAGCATTGAATTATGTTTTTCTCAGCCCGATTTTTCCATCGATTTCTAAACGCGATTATGTGCCGCAACGTACCACGCGCGAGTTTCAGGTCATCGCCGAACGCTGGAGATCCGAAGGCGGTTGTCCGGTTTATGGCTTAGGTGGAGTCACTCCACAAAACGCGACCCGCGTGCGCGAAATGGGCCTCGATGGAGTTGCTTTTATCGGATCTGTTTGGGAAACGGCCAACCCCGTTAAATCTTTTATCGAAATCGAAAATGCGTGGTACGGAAAGTCAGCCCGCAAATTAAAAAGAAAATATTAAGTTGGTCTATCCCCGGCTCCAGTTTCTTACGCTCGACGCTTCACCTCACTCTCATCGTGAGCAAGTACGTATGGCGTTAGAAGGTGGCGTTCGTTGGATTCAGTTACGCGCTAAAAATCTTGCGGAGGAGGAATGGATTCAAACCGCTCAAGACGTCGCCCTTCTTTGTAAAGATTTCGACGCTACCTTAATTATTAATGATTCGCCCATTGTGGCTTATGAAGTCGAAGCCGATGGCGTGCATCTCGGTCCACACGATTGTTCGCCTGCGGAAGCCCGTAAAATTCTGGGTGAGTATGCGATCATCGGCGTTACTCTAAATAATCTTAGTCATCTCGAAGTTTTGAAATTGGCACGCGTCGATTACGCCGGAGTGGGCCCCGTTCATTTTACACAGAGTAAAACAAATCTCGCTCCCGTTCATAGCGACGAATCATTAAAAGATTTAATAACGAAGGCGGTCGTTCCTTGTTATGCAATCGGTGGAGTGACGTCAGCGGATTGGCCTAATCTAAAGAGTTTAGGGGCGCACGGCATCGCCGTCAGTGGGGCGATTGCCATGGCTGAAAATCCCATTCAGGCCACCCGCGAAATCATTTCTGGCCTTTCTTTGTAAGGTTTTTTCGGGAGGGCTGGACAATTTGCCGAGGACTTGGATTGTTAAAAGTCGGATGTCTTCACTACGCATAGCTGACCGCACCTTTAATTCGCGCCTCCTTACTGGCACGGGTAAATATGCCTCCGCTGAGCAATTACGTTCTGTGCTCGACGCCTGTGGTTCTGAAATAATCACGGTCGCCATTAAACGTGTGCAGTTTGGAGTAAAAGATGATGGGATTCTTTCTGCCTTAGATTCTAAAAAACATTTAATCTTACCGAACACCTCGGGCGTACGCACGGCGCAAGAAGCAATCTTCGCAGCAGAACTCACTCGCGAAGCTTTAGGTACATCGTGGTTGAAATTAGAAATTCATCCTGATCCAAAATATTTAATGCCCGATCCGGTAGAAACCCTCGAGGCCTGCCGTCAGTTAGTAAAAAAAGGATTCACGGTTTTACCTTACATTCACGCTGATCCTGTTTTAGCCAAACGATTAGAAGAAGTGGGTGCGGCTGCGGTGATGCCGCTGGGCGCACCGATAGGTTCCAATCGCGGATTACTTTCCCGTGATTTTCTTCGCATCATTATCGAACAAGCCCGCGTACCGGTGATTATCGATGCCGGTCTCGGTGCTCCTTCACACGCGGCTGAGGCTTTAGAAATGGGCGCCGATGCCGTTTTAGTGAATACCGGAATTGCTTCAGCAAGTAATCCAGTCGCGATGGCGAAAGCTTTTCGACTCGCCGTGGAAGCAGGCCGTTTAGCGCGTGAGGCCGGACTTGGTTCAGGTTCAGTATCTGCTCAGCCTACATCTCCGTTAACCGGTTTTCTCGATTAATTTTATGTCCGCTAAGCCTGGAAGAATGAGGGCCGATGAATTACTTCTTAAATTAGGTTTAGCTCCGTCACGCTCCATCGCTCAGGCACTTATTCTCGCGGGTAAGGTTCGTTCGGGTCCTGACGCCGTCGTCAATAAATCATCTCAGTCGTTTCCCGAAGACTCCATACTTACGGTGGATCAACCACCACGATTTGTTTCGCGCGGCGGAGAAAAATTAGAAGGAGCCTTAGAACATTTTAAAATATCGGTGACCGGATTGCATGGACTCGATGTGGGTGCATCCACGGGCGGCTTCACCGATTGTCTATTACAACGGGGTGCGGTGAGTATGACGTGTGTCGATGTCGGCACCGCGCAACTTCACCAAAAATTAAGGACCGACGCGCGCGTCACTAATTTCGAAAAATTTAATGCCCGGGAATTGCCGACGATGAAATTGCCCCACGAGTCTTACGGCATCGTGGTCATGGATCTGTCCTTTATTTCTCTGAATTTGGTTTTACCCGTGGCCTGGCAGAGGGTCGCCCCCGGCGGTCATTTGGTGGCTTTGATAAAGCCGCAGTTTGAAGCCACTCGGGCAGAGGCGGACAAAAGTCGGGGGATTATTAAAGATCCTGCCATCCATGCCCGGGTGGTGGAATCCCTCACGTCAGCTGCCCAATCTCTCAATTTATGCTCAGTTTTAGGGGTAATTCCCTCGCCAATCGAGGGTGGAGACGGGAATCGCGAGTTCCTGATCGCCCTTCAAAAAAGGGGTCAGACTACGCCGGCGTAGTCTGACCCCTTTTTTGGGTTGCAGGCGTGGTGCAGACCCTTACTTCAAATCCTCCCATGACTACAGAAGGTAAGCTCAAGCGTTCCCGCAATCCCCTCGATTTCGATTTCACCGAACCCGAGGCATTGTCCCGTTACGTCACCGAGACAGGCAAAATCCTGCCTCGCAAATTGACCGGCCTCACCGCCCGTCAACAGCGTCATATCGCCAAGGCCGTTAAGCGCGCCCGCAATATGATCACGATGAAGTAAACGTAATTTCTTTTCCGCACGGGCCGCCTTCTGGGCGGCCTTTTTGTTTTACGGCCTTGGATTGCTCAACTTATCGTTAGTCATTAGGTTAGTTAAAACGACTCACTCGCGTGCCCTCATCCTTACCCTCATTTCTGACTGCTACGAAGGTCGACCTTCAAAAGGCGGCTCAGTTATTGGCACAGGGTGAATGCGTCGCTCTGCCCACCGAGACGGTTTATGGCTTGGCTGCAGATGCACTTAATCCCCATGCACTGCAGAAAGTTTTTACGATTAAGGGCCGCCCACTCATTGATCCTTTAATTGTTCACGTGCTCGATAGCGATGCGCTGAAAAAAATTGCGGAATATGATTCTCGCCTCGAAAAAATTTCTAGCTTTTGGC
>JBBAUU010000014.1:14965-16871 GCA_040398065.1 Opitutales bacterium
CCACTAACCGTGGTTCTGCGCCGAAAATCCTGCGTGCCCGATTTAGTTACTGCGAGCCAGGAAACGGTCGCCGTTCGTGTGCCCGCCCATCCGTTGTTTCGTGAGATACTTTCTTTAGTAAATCGTCCCTTGGCCGCTCCGAGTGCTAATCCCTTCGGCTATGTTAGCCCCACGCGGGCCCAACACGTAAGAGATTCGTTGGCCGAACGCTGTCCGTGGATTGTCGACGGCGGACCTTGTCAGCACGGATTGGAATCAACGATTATCGATTTATCTTCACCGCATAAAGTCCGTTTACTTCGCCCAGGTCCGATTACTCTCGAGTCGTTACGTGAAAAGTTAGGCGAGATTGAAGTAGTTACTAAAGTCACTTCTACCCAGGCCGCTCAACTTGCCCCAGGAATGTTGGAGCGACATTACAGCCCCACGACGCGAGTTGAATTATTTAACTTCGGAACCCTGCCGACATCGACCGAAAGTAATTCAGCGATTCTTTTTCTTAGTCGTCGCAAAGATTTCTCATCCGACAGTGAGCTATTTTATCTTTCAGAAAACAATTCACTCACCGAAGCCGCCGCTAACCTTTTCGACTTATTACGAAAATTAGACACTCGCGGTTTTGCTAAAATTTATGTGGAACGGGCCGAATCCGCTGAATTGGGTCTCGCTTACAACGATCGCTTAACCCGCGCCGCGGCCCGATAATTTCATGCAAAATCTTTTGGATACATTAAAGAAGGCGACAGATTTTCTGAGTCGTAAAGGATTAGAAAAATCCCGCATGGAGGCAGAACATTTATTTGCTGCTGGTTTAGGCGTGAAGCGATTGGACCTGTATTTACAGTTCGAAAGATTACTCGATGACTCCGAAGTGGAGAAATTACGAACGATGACCGTGCGCCGCGGCAATCGTGAACCTTTGCAGCATATCACCGGCAAAGTGTCATTTCGTGATTTAGTTTTAAAGTCAGATAAACGCGCCCTAGTTCCTCGTCCGGAAACTGAAGAGATCATTGATTTAGCTTTGGCTTTATTTCCGGCTGATCAAGCCGTCCGAGTTTTAGATTTAGGTACAGGTTCGGGTGCGATTGCCTTGGCACTCGCCGCCGAACGTCCGCTTTGGAAAATCGACGCCTTAGATAAATCGTCCGATGCCTTAGCGCTTGCTCGCGAGAATGCTGTACAATGTCAATTAGAGGGCAGGGTTAATTTTGGTCAGTCTGATTGGTTTGCGTCCGTGACTGATCAGTATGATTTAATTATTTCTAATCCGCCTTATTTAACCGAAAGCGAAGTCGCCTCCGCCGATCCTGAAGTAAAAGATTTTGATCCGCACTCCGCACTCATTGCACCAGACAACGGTTTGGCCGATTTGAAAATAATTTTAACCCTGGCTCCAAAGTTTTTATGTGCAGGTGGTTGGGTCATTTGTGAAACAGGAATCGACCAGCACGTCGCCCTGGCAGAAATTTCTAAACAAAACTCGTATAAAGAATATGAGGGGGTGAATGACATGAGTGGACGCCCCAGATTTTGGAAGGTCCAGAAGGGTATTTAAGCCCGTATTATTGGTCTCTTCTTGCCCTCATTCCCACCTTTCGTCTTAAAGTAGTCTTATGTCTCAGTCTGCACCCAAGCCCAAAACTGCTATTACACCCACTCGCTCTGAAAATTATCCGGAGTGGTATTTGCAAGTCATCAAGGCCGCTGAGCTCGCTGAGAATAGCCCGGTTCGTGGTTGCATGGTGATTAAGCCTTGGGGTTATGCGCTTTGGGAAAATATTCAGCGCGACTTAGATGCGATGTTTAAGGAGACAGGTCACGTGAATGCTTATTTTCCTCTTTTTATCCCAATCAGTTACCTGCAGAAGGAAGCTCAACACGTTGAAGGTTTTGCTAAAGAGTG
>JBBAUU010000015.1:0-16838 GCA_040398065.1 Opitutales bacterium
TCGACGGATAACACGCGATCTTCCGATTCTAAAATAGAATCTTTTTGGCTTAGGTCGTCACGCAATCCAGCTAAAGCATTAGTCGAGGTTTCAATTTCACCAGCCAGACGCTGAGAATTTTCCCGAGCCGCTTGCGCCTGAGCTTTTAGTTCAGCAATTGCACGCTCACTATTCTGTCCTTCTGTGCGACGAGCAACCAAGCGTGCCGTGGCTTCAATTTTACGGGATTCTAAATCAGCTAATTCACGACCCGCCAATTCGAGGCGTTGACGTTGTTCAGCTAAACTTAAACGAACATCTCCTAAGAGAGAGCGTCTGGTTTCAGCGTCTTTGCGACGACGTTCAACATCCTGTTCGCCATCTTGAATAGCCTGACGCAGACCGGCGACTTGGCCGTCTTTGGCTGATAATAAATCTTGTGCGCGATTCCGGCGAATAATGGATTCACCTTTAGCAACTTCGGTTTCATCTAACAGACGTTGCTCGCGAGAAATTCTTTCGTCCATCGCGGCTAAAGTAGCACGCGCGGAACGTTCATCAGCTTGAGCGACCGAAAGTTCTTCGGCGGTGGCTTCCGTAGCTGAACGTAAATTAACTAAATTAGCTTCCGCTTCATCAATCTGGCTTTGTAAACTAATCGCCTGCTCATTGAGCGTGGTCAGTTTATCGTTTTCTTCTTCAAGTTTTTGGCGGACGGAACGAATTTCGCTCTCGCGTGAAAATACGCCCATCGCCGCACCTGTAGACGCTTTGCGTGGACGACCAGCGAAAACCAGACCGCGACGATCGATGAGATCACCGCTCGTGGTTGCTACTAAAAAGAATTCGAATCCAGGATTAGTGCGCCACCATTTAAGGAAGTCGCTCAAGCTATCACAAATATAGCATCCGTCGAAAAGGTTAGAGATAAGGCGGGCGTGACTGGCGGCCTTGGGTTGAACAGCGGTGGATGCCTGACGGAGCCAAGTCGGCGCGTTTACTGAAGATTTTTGAGTTTCGGGTGCTTCCACTTGGAATACAGCACGACCCAATTCGCGTTCGCCCATCTGCGCTACGATACCTGGTAAGAAATCAATATTATCCAAAGCGACCGCTTCGGAAGCTGCACCAAGAATACTCTCTAAAGGACCAGCGACAGAAGCGTCGGTCACACTGACGAGATCAGCCAATGCCTTACCCGCTTCTTTACCATCGGAAAGTTCTCCGCGTAAAACTGCTTTCGCCGCATCGGAAAACCCTTCGAGGCGCGATTGCATTTGTTCGAGTAAACCTAACTGAGCTGAAAGTTTAGCAACAATTCGGTCTTGTTCCGAGATGGTCTGCTGAAGTGAACGGAAATCATTATAGTACACCTTCACCTTTTCGGTCGCTGCACTTTCGGTGCTACGCGCAGTTTGTAAATCTTGGTGGCGGGTAGTTACGACGGTTGCGCTTTCGTTGGCGCGACGTTCTAAGCCGTGACGTTCTGCTTTGGCTTGAGTGAGTGAATCATTTAAATCCACCAAGCGAGTTTGGTGGCCGCGTAAATCAACTTCTGAGTTAGTAACATCAGCACGCGCCCGTGTCATTTCCCCTTCAGCAATTAAAATATCTTGGCGCGCCATGCGTAGGCGAACTTCGGACTCCGTGACTAATCGTCCTAACTGATCTACCTCGGCGGTTTTTTCACGGAAGCTGGCGTCAGCGGCAGAGACATCCCCGGCGGCGGCAGATTTAACATCGGTGCTCCCACGTAAGCGTGTTTCATACTCGGTGATAGCCTGTTCGGCTTCAGCAGCCTCGCGACGAATGTCAGCTAAGCGCGCCGTTAAATCTTCTGATCTTAAATCAGCCGTACGCGCTTCGGATTCGGAATTTTCACGCGCCGTACGTAAATCAAACAAAGCCTGTTGAGCGCGTTGGACAAGTTCTGCTAATTCGATGCGGGCGGCCCGGGTGGATGCGAGGGCCGATTCGCGGGTCTGTAAGCTGTCGGACAACGATTGCACTTCGGTGCGGCTAACTGCGGCTTCACCTTCAAGTTTTTCCACTTGTTGGCGACGATCGATAAACTGTTTGGTCTGCCAGGCTAAATCTAAATGAGTATAGCGATGTTTTAAGCGGCGGTAGCGAAGGGCTTTAGCAGCTTGGCGACGCAGACTAGAAATTTGTCGACCCACTTCACCGATGACGTCGGTGACACGTGCTAAGTTCGCATCGACGCCTGATAATTTATTAAGCGTCTCTTTGCGTTGTGATTTGTAACGAGTGATGCCGGCAGCTTCTTCAAAAAGATAACGGCGCTCTGATGGGTTAGAAGAAAGAACTTGTTCAATCTGTCCTTGGACCATGAACGAGTAAGACATGCGACCGATACCCGTATCCATGAACAGACGTTGAATATCTTTTAGGCGGGCCGACTTACCGTTTAAAAAATAATCACTCGTACCTTCGCGATACAGACGACGCATGACGGACACTTCGGCAAAAGCCGTTCCCAATTCTTTTTCACAATCCGCAAAAACTAATTCTACTTCACACTGGGGAAGTGGCTTGCGGGTATCCGTACCACTGAAGATGACATCTTGCATGCTTTGTCCGCGAAGGGACTTAGCACTTTGCTCGCCGAGCACCCAGCGGATGGCATCCACAATGTTCGATTTTCCGCAGCCATTGGGTCCGACGACAGCCGTGACTCCGGGGCGTAACTCAATTCGAGTACGATCGGCGAAGCTTTTGAATCCGTTGGCTACGATTTCCTTGAGGTACATCGAGGGTTGTTTTCCACGATTGCCGTGCTTTACCCCCTCCGCAAGCGTGATATCTGCCTTTCTTGATAAGTTTTTCACATCCTAAAAAGTCGTGGTTTCTGGGTTGACGAGCCCGACCAGACTCTGTTCTTTCAACCCTCCAACTGATTAATCATGTCTGTAGAAATCAAGATTCGTAAAGGCGAGACCATCGATAAGGCTCTCCGCCGCCTTAAGAAAAAAATCGACCGCGAGGGCGTAATCAAAGACGTCCGCGCTAAGCGTGGCTATGAAAAGCCCTGCGAACGTCGCCGTCGTAAGACGAAGGTAAAGAACTTCAACAGTTACCTCCGTAAGAAGTGGGATAACAACTAAGTCGACCGACTTAGCTTATCCGACCCAAGACCCGCCACCCTGGCGGGTTTTTTGTTGGCCGATCTCTCCAGGCAAAAAAATGGGCCGAGTCTGTGAAGACTCGACCCATGATGTCAGCTAGGCCGAAAAGCTTAGCGGAGGAAGAGAAGCTCTTGGTAGGATGGTAATGGCCAATATTCGTCGGCCACGATTTCCTCAAGGGCGTCAGCTGCAGCACGAACCTTCAACATGGCAGGCAGAACCTTAGCGCAGGCGTGCTTTGCATTGCTGTGGGTATCGGAATCAACCACACGTTCTTTATCCAATATGTCGATAGCGTCGGAGAGTTGATCGGCAAGAGCGAGGATTTCAGAGCGTAGCTTCTTACCAGATTTGCTATCAGCTACAGCTGTGAGCTCGGTCGCGTATTTAAATGCGGCTGGTAACAGGAGCGTGCGAGCAATCTCGGAAGTTAATTTAGCCTCAGTCTTAACGGACAAGACGTAAGAGTGAGTGTAGATTTCTTCGCGTGAATGTAACTCGTCTTTGCTGAGAACTTTTTGGCGTTCGAATAATTCGACAGCAGCCTTGGAAACGATTTCAGGAAGGGCCTCAGGAGTGGTGCGGAGATTCTTGAGTCCACGCTTCTCTGCTTCTTTGTGCCACTCTTCAGAGTATCCGTTACCATTGAAGATGATACGTCCGTGCTTCGTAAGAATCGCTTTGAGAACTTTTTGGAGGGCGATGTTGAAATCCTTGGTGGACTTCATTTCGACGTCGAGTTCGTCAGCCAACATATCCAGTGAATCAGCCATGATGGTGTTTAACACAGTCAATGGACCGGCTACAGAGAAAGCAGAACCTACGGCGCGGAATTCGAATTTATTTCCAGTGAAAGCAAACGGGCTAGTACGGTTGCGGTCACCAGCATCTTTGGGAAGTACGGGTAAGGTATCTACACCGAGAGTCATCGTGCCACCTTTACGTGAGCTCGATGCGGCACCACTCGCTTTAACTTGTTCGATGACTTCGTTGAGCATATCGCCCAAGTAAATCGAGATGATTGCAGGAGGCGCTTCGTTCGCACCGAGACGGTGATCGTTACCTGCAGAGGCAACAGAAGCACGGAGTAAACCTTGGTGTAAATCAACGGCACGAATCACTGCCGAGCAGAAGGCAAGGAACTGTGCGTTGGTGTGAGGATCATTACCTGGCTCGAGAAGATTGCCTACGCCAGGACCACCGATGGACCAATTAACGTGCTTACCTGAACCGTTCACGCCTGCGAATGGTTTCTCAGCGAGAAGACAAACGAAGCCGTGCTTAGTAGCAACGCGACGCAAGAGCGTCATGGTTAACATTTGGTGATCGTGAGCTACGTTAGCAGACTCATAAATCGGAGCTACTTCGTACTGAGCAGGAGCCACTTCATTGTGACGGGTCTTAATTGGAATACCGAGTTTGAAACACTCGCGTTCGGTTTCCATCATGCATGCGAGTACGCGATCAGGAATAGTACCGAAGTATTGGTCTTCAAATTCTTGACCCTTCGCTGGCTTGGAACCGAAGAGAGAACGACCACAGGTATAGAGGTCAGGACGTAAATGGAATAAACGAGAATCGATTAAGAAGTATTCTTGTTCTGGACCACAGGATGCGCTGATGAATCCAACCTTCTTACCGAAGTGTGCTAATACGCGCTGAGCTGCACGATTTACAGCCTGCATCGAGCGAAGTAAGGGAGTCTTTTTATCAAGCGCCTCACCCTTCCAAGAAACGAAGGCAGTAGGAATGCAAAGGGTTGAACCGTTTTCACCGTCGAAAATATAAGCAGGTGAAGTCACATCCCAAGCCGTGTAACCACGAGCTTCGAAAGTTGAGCGAAGACCACCGTTCGGGAACGATGAAGCATCAGGCTCGGCTTGGATTAAAGCCTTACCGGAGAATTGAGCGAGAGTACCAGTACCGCTGGGCTCGAAGAAAGTATCGTGCTTCTCAGCAGTGAAACCAGTGAGAGGATAGAAGACGTGTGCGTAGTGAGTCGCACCACGCTCAAGCGCCCAATCCTTAATTGCTGAAGCAACAATGTCGGCAGCTGCACCATCAAGTTTGCTACCGGATTCGATGCTGGACTTGAGAGATTTGAAAATGTCTTTGGGTAGACGCTTTTCCATTTTCTCGAGCGAGAAAACATTTTGTCCGTAGATGACGTCGATCTTCTCATTACGGAAGTCGAACGTCCCTTCGAGACGAGGTTGAGAGGCAATTGAAGAAATTGCACTTTGACGGGCAGGATTAGTACTCATGTTGGAAAATATACTCCTCTAGACAGCACCCAGTGTGCCACGGCACAATCCAGAAACATTCACAGCCTTAATTGCCTATTTTTAAGCAATATTGCCTATTTTTAAGCAATTAGCACGTTCTCACTTTTGTCTCTATTTATGAGCCAATTAAAGAAAGATGAATGGATGAGTCTCGACGCCATCATCCTAGGAGCCGGACCAGCCGGCCTGGCGGTAGCTCATGAATTAGCAAAAGGGGGTGCGAAAGTTAAAGTGGTCGAATCCTCTCAGCGTGTCGGGGGTTCCATCCGAACCATCAACCAAGATGGCTGGATTGTCGAAACGGGGCCAAACACTTTACAGATTAACGGCGAAGGTGATCTAAAAATTCTGCGGGGCTACGGATTGGATAAAGAAATTCTTTGGGCCGACAGCAGTGCGGCCAATCGCTTCATCCTTTCACGCGGCAAACTTCACACTCTCACCGCTCAGCCCACTTCGCTATTAAAATCGGACTTACTTTCTTTCACTGAAAAAGTTCGTCTGCTCTCCGAAGTATTTATCTCTCGTAGTAAAATTAAGAACGAGTCGGTTTTTAATTTTGTTTCTAGACGATTTGGTTCAGCTGCGGCCGAACTACTCATGGATCCAGTCATTGCGGGCACCCATGCCGGCAATCCTCACGAGTTAATGGTCGAAAACTGTTTTCCTCTTTTAACAGAACTCGAAAAAAATCATCGCTCTATTTTACTCGGTCTTATCAAAAGCAAAAAAGAAGGACGCTTCATCATCGGATTCAAAAACGGCATGCAACAATTAGCCGACACGATGGCCGGGGGTCTTAAAAATAATATAGAGCTGGGCTGTCACTTAACCTTAATGCAAAAGAGTAAAGGGGGCTGGCAGGTGGCTTGGCGTAACACTCGGGGTGAAGAGAATGGGGGTTGGGCTAAAAATTTAATTATTACGATCCCTCACTGGCAGTGGTCCTCGGCCCTACCCTTCGAAATTTTAAAAGATTTAGAAGATTGGAAATTGGCTCCATCGCCGAGTGTTACCGTGATGGCGCGAGGCTATAATCAATCCGACGTTCCACACTTGCTCAACGGGTTCGGTTATTTAATTCCTCAATCCGAAAAACGTGAAATTTTAGGGACGCTTTTCTCTTCGTCGGTTTTACCAGCACGAGCACCCGCAGGAAAAATACTTCTTACCAGTTTTATTGGTGGTGCCCGCCAACCGCACATGGCAGCTAAGTCAGATTTAGCCTTGGGCGAGAGTTTGGATCGCGAATTCAAGGAGACGCTCGGAATCACGGCCCGACCCGAAAAGGAATGGATTCAGCGTTGGGAGAAATCTATTCCCCAATACACCCTTGGGCAAACCGAGCGGGAAAATAGTTTAGCACTCATCGAATCCAAAAATTCTGGCTTACATTTTCATGGAGCGTTCCGCGGAGGAATTTCTTTAATGCAAGTGATTCGAGGCGGACACTCCCTCGCCCAAAAAATTACTAAGATTTAGTATTTTGAACTTTATGTGGATCGGGCAAGCCACGTACCACCCAAAGTGCGGGAAGCATTAAGAGTGCAGCGCCTAAATAAACCCATTGGTGTGACCCGGTTTTAAAATACAGAAACGCCGCACTTAGGGGTCCGATAACACGAGCGAGCGAACCAGCCGAACGGAGAATCCCCAAGTTACGTCCTTGGTCACTCGGACTTGAATAAAGTGAGACCAACGCAGACACGCTCGGGAGAATTAAGCCCGTCGCAAAAGAAAGGAGCCCCATGCCGACATAAAACACTGGCTTGCCCCAACCAACAATGGGCAACTCGGTCGTGGGCGTAGGAATAAATGCTACTAAATTAAAAGCGATAATCGCTAAAATCATTCCAGTCATGACGACCCCACGCTGACCAATCTTTTTGACAATCACGCGCGCTAATCCTTGGGCGATGATTAAGCAGGATCCGTTAAATAAAAATAGGTAAACATTATCGTGCGCACTGTAGGCGAATAAAAAGAATGTCAGAAATACAACGGTGTTTTCCATACCCGTAAAAGCGATTTGATAAATGAGATTAGCCAGTGAGGTGCGGCGAACCGCCCGCGACTCCACGTTTGCTAAATCAAAAATTGAAGGACGTTTGGCATCATGCTGGGCACGATTTTTCTCCTGCAGAGTTTCAGGGAAGTATAACTGTACTAAAATAAAATTCAGAGCTGCCATAATCGCCGCAATTAATGCTGGAGTGGAAAACGGGTTAGCGGCGTAGACGGGGTCTAAGATAGTTGAGAGTCCACCAATCACTGGGCCAACTAAAAAGCCCATGCCAATGGCGACGCCTACAATGGCCATGCCTTTTGTTCGCTCATTCTCATCGGTAACATCCGCGGCTGCCGCACTCGCTACAGCAATATTACCCGCCATCATTCCAGAGATGAGTCGGGTCAAAACAACGACCCAGAATTGTCCGGCAAAAATCCAGATAATATAAGAGAGCGCATTACCTGCGAGGGTGATGGTTAAAATTCCCCGGCGACCATAACGATCTGAGAGCGAACCCCAAATAGGTGAAAAAATAAATTGAAGCAAAGAATACAAGGTACTCAACAATCCGCCGAATAAGACTGTTTTCTGAAATGTCGTCGTGCCGCCCAGCCATTCAGCCGCTGATGACAACATTCCAATCAAATTACCCTGCGCACCTTCGGTGGTTATATAATGATTTAAGAGATGCGGAAAAAGAGGGATAATAATACTGAACCCGATGATATCCATGAAGACCGTCAAAAAAATGAGTCCCAAAATTCGGCGTTGGGGTAATGGCGCGGCTTCTTGCATATTGAATGGCTAGAGACTGCCTAGTAAGTCAGCAATCTAAAGAGCAAACTTGCGAAATGCTCCTTTTAGGGGAATATCTATGTATGCGTCGCTTGTTCACTCTCTTTGCTTTTTGCAGCCTAGTTTTAAGCCTAGATGCTGTGACCGACCCTAAGTTGCTACTCATCGAGCAAAAGCTTCATGGGTTCAGTGATAAACATTACACCTCGGCAGTGGATAGCATCCTTGAAGAATTTGAAAAACAAACGGGCGTCGGACTTAAACCCGGTAAACTCGGAAAATGCGGATTAAAAATTTCTTCGCAATCGGGACTCGGCTTAGCCACACCTAAACCACTCGTGCGCGCCTTAAGTCAGGCCCTCGAAAAACGAGGCTTTAATCGAGACTCAATTATTCTCTGCGATGCCAATCTACAAAGCTTACGTGACTGTGGCTTCCTTCCCGCACTCCGCACCGATCCGCAAAATTTTGAAGGATTACCGGTGATTGCCTTTGAAGCGGAAGCAGCCAATTGGGCTAAAGACAAGAAACTGTGGTACGAAAATCAAGTGATGCCTCGTCCAGGCTCCCCAATCGTAGCTTGGGGCGATAATCGTATTAGCGTCCTACCCAAAACATTATTCGATGAAGTCGATTTTTGGATTAATCTGCCCGTAATATCCGACAGCAAAGCACTCGGAGTTTTTGGCGCGATTGGTTCCGCTTCACTGGGTAGCATCGCTAATAGCGAGCGCTTCAACGACAACCCCGCGAATGCTTCCAAGGTAGCGATTGAAGTCTGTGCGATACCCGAACTTTCTAAAAAGAATATTCTTAATATTGTTTCGTTAGAAAACTTTCAGGTACTGGGCGGACCGAGCTTTGACGCAAGCTGGTGTAAGTCAGAAAAAACTATTCTCGCCAGCGCTAATCCAGTTATTCTCGACTACATTGGACTTCAAAAAATTAATGGTGGGAGAAGCGAGCGCAACGTTGAGCCCATTCGCCCCGAGCCCGCTATTTTCTCAGCCGCTAATAATGGTGAAATTCAACTGGGCACCTGTCGTCCAGCTGACATCACTCTGATAAAACTGAAAGCCGAATAATCGCTTAGAGTTTTAGGCCGAGCGCTTCTGATGCAGTGGCACGCTCTTCTAGTAACTCTTTTTCGGTAATCGAAATTTTACCGCGCGAAAATTCGTCGACTGGTAATCCTTTAACAATCTCCCAAGATCCATCGGCAAGTGTACGGATAGGATATCCAAACATGATTCCTGGAGTAATACCGTAATCACCCTTGGAAAGAACCGCTACCGAATGCCATTCGCCCGCGGGCGTCGCGAAATGTAAATTACGCAGAGTATCAAGAGCCGCATTCGCTGCCGAAGCAGCTGATGAAGCACCACGTGCTTTAATCACCGCAGCACCACGCTTTTGGACATCGTTAACGAAAGTTTCTTTTAACCATGCGTGATCTGAAATCACTTGGGTGGCAGGCTTACCGGCAATCAAAGCATTGGTGAAGTCGGGATACTGCGTCGAAGAGTGATTTCCCCAAATAGCTACATTCTTAACCACGGAGTTATGCACGCCTGCTTTATTAGCTAACTGCGATTTCGCACGGTTCTCGTCGAGTCGTGTCATCGCAAAAAAGTTTTCTTCTTTTAATCCAGTAGCAGAACGCAGAGCGATTAAGGCATTCGTATTACATGGGTTGCCAACGACTAAAACTTTGGCGGATTTTTTAGCGGAACGAGCAATAGCTTGTCCTTGTCCCACGAAAATTTTTCCGTTGATGCCTAATAAATCTTTTCGCTCCATGCCATCCTTACGCGGAACTGCACCAATCAAAAGACACCAATCGGCATCCTTGAATCCTTCATCTAAATCTCCGGTGGCTACAACATCGGTAAGTAAAGGAAACGCACAGTCTTGCAGCTCCATGACCACACCAGTTAACGCATTAAGACCAGGGCCTACTTCAATTAAGTTTAAAGCGACGGGCTGATCAGCACCAAACACTGCGCCTGAAGCGATTCGGAATATGGCGGCGTAGCCGATATTACCAGCGGCACCCGTTACAGAAACACGAATAGGAGATTTTGAAGCCATAGAGTAGATTATCTAGATACTTATCGGGTGAAGTGTGAAGCGGAAATTTTTATAAATCGAACTCTCCCTGCATACTGTCCTCACGAGCAGGTAAACTGAGACTATCTTGGACCAGTTGTGATACCGTGAGTTGGGACCGACCCTCCCCGGCGCAAAGCGTCCTTAAAATAAGGGCCGAAGCGAGGGCATCATAAAGTGCACAGTGATACTTGCGACGCTGTGGCGGACAATATCGCTCGGCTAAGGCGTCCAACTGACCCTGTAACTTAAATAACTTAATCAGTGAGGCTAATTTATAGTCACCTAAGGTCGGCAACCAAAGTCGGGCCAAACGACACGAGTCAATCCAAGGCCCCCACTCGGCGGTCTGCGTACCTTGCTCCAATGAAGGAACTGCCGAAGGCCTTGGCCAGGTTAGCCGCAGTAACTGAGATTCTACTGTAGCATTATGGGCCACAAAGATTCCTGTGCGACGAAGGGAAACCCAGTAATCCCATTCACTCTCAAACGGCGTCTCGCTAATTAAATCTGCATCGCTCAGTCCATGACATTGAGTGTCGAGACTGGATAAGCTTGCTCGTGCTAAATGCGTCTTGGTCGCCGTCGAAAAAATTTCTTTCCTCAACAATGTAACCACACCGTACTCGATTACACCTGTGCGATTACTGCCTTCGAAATCAACGATATGAAGAGGCAAGTCCGACCAAGTGGTTTTACCAGCAAACTGCATTAATAATTTTTATATTACCCGACCGATTTAGTCAAATGACCCTTTAGCGCCACTCGTGCTTGGGGTAACGACCTTTTAATTCCTTCTTAACCAACTCATAAGATCCCTTCCAGAATGCGTCCAAATCTGTGGTGCGTTGCTGGGTGCGACGCGCAGGCGACTGAATACATATAATCAATGGCACCCTGCCTTGGCAGACTTTAAGTTTAGAGCCGGGAACATCGTATAACTCCTGCACGGTCGCCTCAATCAAAGCCTCGCCGTCATGCGTGTATTCAATTTTCGCAGGATGCTTTTTGCGAGGTAATAGTATTTTTTCGGGACAATAGGAATCCAGAGCTAATAATTGTTCGTGGGTTAACCAGCCACGTAAGACGGACATGACCGGACGATCTCGAATATCGCGATAAGCGACAGCGCCCTGACAAATTTCTTCTATCACCATTCGTTTTCCCGATTCATCAAATACGGGAATGCCTAATTCGGGACAATTCTTTGCTAAAAAATTCAAGCGGTTGATCCATGCGTCTACCGTATTATCCCATTTTTCTAATTCCAATCTTCCAGCTAAAACCTCTGTCGCTAATAACTGGGAAGCTTCATCGCTCGATAGACCCTCCTGCTCTTTCGACTCTAAAACTAGGTCACGGAAACATCTCTCAACCCGCGTGACCACCCGTCTTTGAGTAGCATCATACTTAACAAAGTTTTGGTTAGAAAATTCGCTAGGAAATAATTCTTTTAACCACTCTTCTTTAATTTCGGTGGCCAAACTTAAGAATGTAGTCACTTCGCCTCGCGTTTGAATTTCATCAATCTCAGCAGCTACTAAAAGTTTAGCCGAGCGAACCATCGATTCACGTCTTAATTCACCGCGGCGATTATGCACTAAGGCACAGCGCAAAGTTCCCGCATCTAATCGCACTGCTAATCGATCGATAAATCCTACCAAGATAGCCTTTTGAATTTGTTCAGGTTGAGCACCCACGTCGTTTATTTTAAAACCCTGACTCTCCGCTATTCGTAAAAACTGGTTAGCGGCTTGATCAGCTTGGCGAGCGGCCTGACCTTGAATACCCAACCTCTGACAAGCATCAGCGTCAAATTTTAGGTCTTTGGCTTTTTGTAATAATGCCATTCGTAAAAAGAAGTCCGACCCTTCCGATGTTTTGATATTTTCACGGGCGCGCTCAGCAGACTCATCAACTTTTCTTAGTAAAATATCCCGCCCTTGGCTGAGTCCTGCAATCGTCGCCACTTCACTCACACAATTGAGTTCCTGTGCGGCCATCAACATTCGTGCATAGCGTGGGTGCGCCGGAAATACTGCCATTTTTTTACCCAACGGACTTAAGAGATTATTTTTATCAATCGCACCGATATCTTTTAAGACTGTGAAAGCCTGGGTGAAGGCTTGGGTATTCGGACTCTCATACCAAGGGAAGTTTTCGACGTCACTCCAGCCCATTGATAAGAGCAGTAAAAGTGTTTCTGTTAAATCCATCCGCTTGATTTCGGGTGTTTCACGAAGTGGACGTGATTGATGGTCGGTATGTGACCATAAGCGAATACAGCGACCAGGACCCGTGCGGCCTGCACGACCCGCACGTTGTTCTGCTGATGCCTGTGCAATCGGCTCAATCAATAAGGTATCGATTCCGCGGATAGGATCATAGCGAGCAATGCGAGCCAATCCCGCATCCACCACCATGCGAACGCCGGGAATGGTTAAAGAAGTTTCGGCTACATTGGTTGCGACGATTACCTTTCGCTGATTCGATTCCTGAACCGCATTATCCTGCTCGCTCACTGAAAGTTCTCCGTGCAAGGGCAAGACCTGCACCCCGCCAGCTTCTTTTAAAAACTTAACGGCGTTAATAGTTTTCATGATTTCATACGCACCTGGCATGAAAACTAAAATGTCGCCCGTTGATTCTTCACGAAGCAATCGAGCTACTTGCTCTGCGGCTCTATCCCAAACTGGCTGAGTCGAGGTTCGCACCGCTGGTGCATATTCTACTGCCACCGGGTAAGTCCGTCCGTCGGATATTAAAGTCTCCGCAGGTTTAAGCCATTGTGAGACCCCGGTGGTATCCAGAGTAGCCGACATCACTACTAATAATAAATCTGGGCGATGTTTTTCCTGGAGTTGACGAGCTAAACTCAATGCGACGTCGGAATGGATATTACGTTCATGAAATTCATCAAAAATAATCGCGCCAATACCACGCAAGGTGGAATCGCTAGCCATCTGTCGAAGTAATAAAGCCTCCGTTATAAATTTTATTTTAGTTTCGGCAGACTCCACTCTTTCGAAACGAATTTGATAACCCACTTCGCCGCCTAATTTCACGCCACGTTCCTGAGCAACGCGTCTAGCCAACAAGCGAGCGGCCATACGTCGCGGCTGGAGGATGAGTATTTGACCTTCCACACATTTTAAATCCACCAACATTTGCGGGAGACGCGTAGATTTTCCCGATCCGGTTGGAGCACTTAAAACAATCCGGCGCGAGCGAGTACAGGCCGCCTTTAGATCGTCCTTTAATTTATCGATGGGTAAATCTAAACTCATTAAACGTTTAAGGTAATGATACGTGCGACGGGAGTTCCACTCGAAATGGTTAGTCGAGCGACGGTGACGGGAAGTTTAAAACGTTTTGGGCCGGCACTGCCTGGATTAATCCGTAAAATATTTTTACCCTCTTCTATAAGCGGAATGTGAGAATGCCCCGTAATAACAATATCGGGCTTAAAGAATGATTCATCAATCGGTAGGTGTCCGTGGACCATGAGTAATTTCTTACCACCGTATTCAGCAGTGAAATAATCAGGAAAGGTTTCTTCGATATCACAGTTTCCGCCGACGACAAAGGTTGGCGCAAACTGAGTTAAGGTATCTATAATTAACGAGCCTCCTACATCGCCGGCATGGAGAATGACATCACAACCGTCCAGGGCTACGATGGCTTCGGGGCGAAGTAGTCCGTGGGTATCTGAAATCAAACCAATCTCGCAGACCGATTTCACTAGGATTGCGGTCGATGTAGTTTATCTGCCGAAACGGAGCGCAGAGAGGTAAACTCGGCCCCCAAGGTTTCTTTCAGTTTATCCTTTAAGCCCTGTGGCATGGCTTTGACGGCAGCATCGAAATCTTTGTCGCCTGGGAATAATGGCTTGGCTGATTCAACGGGGCGAGTCGCTGGACCGGCGGGTATCTCGAATTGAAAATCGCTAATCTTATCTTCGATCACAATGCCTGCGTCGTCGGTTGATAAAAGTTCAGTCACCGAAGTTTGGTCTTCGTCGATATCGACCTCAGCTACCGCAGACTCCAGCGGGGCAACTTTAGCAGGCTCAGGCGGTGCTTCAACCGCGGGTGGCGGTTGCGAACTGTTTATTTTTTTTTGGCCAGACTCCCGAGGAAGTCTGGCTGCAGCGGCGGCGACATCTTTGATGAGATGATCAATCGGTCGCGTCTTACACTGTTCTATCGCCTTAAGCAAAGTGACTTCGAAGTTAGCTCTCGGGGAGAGACCGTAGCGGATACCCTGTTCGCTGGACTGCAAGCATTCCAAAAAGCTAACGAGTTTCTCCGTAGTGAGTGGCGCGCCGAGATGAGCGCTGCTACCACCTTGCTTAACCGCATCGAGCACGGCAGAGCGGACTAATAATTGAAGGTCATTCATCACGCGCATTAAGTCGCGACCTTCGGCGTGAAATTTATCGCATAATGCGATGACTGACTTTGCATCGCTCTGGGCAATACCTTTAGCTAAATCAGAAATTTGTTGAGCCGAAGCTAAGCCGTAAATGGATAGGACATCAACCTCAGTAACTTTTTTTCCAGAGAAGGATATTACTTGATCCAAGATAGATTGGGAGTCACGCATCCCGCCATTGGCAATACGAGCGATTGCGTTTAATGCAGCGGGCTCAGCCTGAACACCATCGGCTTTAACAATATGTGCTAATTGAGCCGCGATGACCTCTTCGGCGATGGGATGAAATTCCAAGCGCTGACAACGTGAGGTGATGGTAGGAAGGACTTTATCGGCTTCAGTGGTCGCTAAAATAAATTTCACCCAGGCAGGTGGCTCTTCAAGAGTTTTTAATAAAGTATTAAAAGCTTCTTTTGTTAATTGGTGAGCCTCATCGATGATGAAAACCTTAAAGCGGCAATTTACTGGAGGGTATTGGCACTCTTCGCGGATTTTTTTCGCATCATCGATTGAACGATTCGTGGCGGCATCGATTTCAATAACATCCAAGCAATTACCCTGCTCGATTTGTTGGCAAACTGGATCATCGACAGAGAAATCCGGGCCTGTTTCTTTACCACAGTTTAAAGCTTTAGCTAGAATACGGGCGGTGGTGGTTTTGCCGGTTCCACGAGGACCTACAAAAAGATAAGCGTGCGCGAGTTGCTTAGTCGTTAGTGCATTACGCAAAGTACGCACGATGTGTTCTTGGCCCACCAATTCGTCGAAACGACGAGGGCGCCAGCGGCGGGCAATAACTTGAAAGACGGGCTCGGACACAGCACTTAATCAAAACCTATAAAAGCAAAGTGTCAACGGGGCAAAGAGGTTGCTTTGCAGTCAAGTGATACTTGCTAAAGTTACAACATGGGGTATTTCTAAAAATAAGTTTTTACCCCAAACTGAAATGAAATCAACCGTCACGGTGAACAATTTTGATATTATTAGACTGTTTGCCGCGGCTCAAGTAGCTGTTATACATACAGCAAGCCATTTAAAAATTAAACTTCCTGCTGTATTTTCGATACTAGAATATTTTCCCGGCGTTCCGATATTCTTTTTTATTAGTGGATATCTAATTTACCAATCATTTTCTAATATTAAAGAAAAGAAACTGGGAACCTTTTTTATAAATCGATTTCTTCGACTTTATCCTGCATTGTTTTTTTGCTTCTTCGTAACACTAATATCACTATTTTATAGCGGATATTTGGAGACACAAAATTTCACTTCAAAAGATTTTGCCACCTGGGCTTTTACATCATTAACTTTTTTTCAGTTTTATAATCCTGATTTTTTAAGATCTTATGGAGTGGGCGCAATTAATGGCAGTCTTTGGACTATCTCGGTTGAACTTCAGTTTTATGTTTTAACCCCATTACTGTTTTTTCTCTACACAAGATATAAAAAAATAAGTATCTCCATCGGGTTAATTTTCGTGTTGGTAAATCTCGCAAATACATTTTTAAACGACAAAGATAGTATAGCCGAAAAACTCATCATAGTGTCATTCGTGCCTTGGTTTTGTATGTTTATGTTAGGCGCATATATTTCAACAAACAAAAACCTACAGGAAAAAATTCTTACAGTTAAGCCACTGGTTTATATCGTGCTTTATCTGGCAACCTACTTCTTTGCTTCAGAGTATAATTTAGGAACAGGGAATAATATAAACTTTATCAGTTATGTCTTATTATGCCTATTAATATTTAGACTAGCCTACACAAATCCTTCACTCTCCAATCAAGTACTAAGCGGAAACGACATTTCATATGGAATATATATATATCATATGCCTATAGTGAATCTATGGCTTTTTTTAAAAATCCATGGAACAACAATAAGTTTTTTCACAGCAATACTATGTACTATCTGTATGGCATTTATTTCTTGGTACCTCATTGAGAAACCTGCCTTAAAACTCAAAAAAATAGCACTGCGAAGCTATACTTAAACCCGTTCAGCAGGGGATTGAAGTATTTAAGACGCAAGTCGGTAACTTATAATAATTTCTACTCCCACTCAATCGTAGCTGGTGGC
>JBBAUU010000016.1:0-16268 GCA_040398065.1 Opitutales bacterium
AGCCGACTGCTTAAGCGTCTTTATTTTTCTTAATGTCTTCACGCGATAGCTCATCAAGCATCGCTTGAACGCGCGCTACTCCACCGGTCACATCATCTTCTGCAAATGAAAGGTCGGGTGTACTTTTCATTTGTAAAATTCCACCGACATAGGCCCGGAGTTCGCGACGAATTCTTTTCAAAAGATTTCGTGCCGCTTTTTTCTCAGGCACACCACCCGACACCGCATAGCCGACGTAAACTTGACGGAGGTCGGGCGAGACGCGGGCTCGTGTGATCGTAATTAAAGAAGCTTCGCTACCCCAGTTTTGTCGCAGAGCGACAGAAACTTCCCGCTGAACTAATTCAGCGACACGGAGTTGGCGTTGCGACATAGCTTAAAGAGAAGGGCGAACTGAAAGAATTTCTACCGCTTCGATTACGTCACCAGGCAGGTATTCATCATAGCCGCCCAGTTTAATACCGCATTCAAAGCCGGCCTTAACTTCGGAGGCGTCGTCCTTGAATCGACGGAGCGTTTCAACAGGACCTTGGTGGATGACTTGACCTTTGCGTAATAAACGAGCCTTGGCGGCGCGTTTGATTAAGCCTTCGGTCACCATACAACCAGCCACTTTGTGTTCTTTTCCGAGAGGGAAAACAGCACGAACTTCGGCCGCACCTAATTTGTTTTCACGCAATTCAGGATCCAGTAATTCAGCCATCGCTTCCTTAACTAGAGTAATCAGTTCGTAAATAATATCATGAGTGACGATGCGCACTCCGGTGCGTTTAAGCATCGGTTGAACACCGTTTTCAAGTTTGGTATCAAAGCCGACGATAATGGATTTAGCGGCTTCAGCGAGTTGCACATCGCTCTGGGTGATGGGTCCAACGGAACCACCCACGATTTCCAAACGAACTTTGCTGGACTTGATATCTTCCAAGCATCCTTGGAGCGCTTCGAGGGTTCCATTCACATCAGCTTTAAGCAGCACGCGTAAAATCTTTTCTTTATCTTTTTCCAGAGCAGCCATCAGGCGATCGAGATCCGACATCCCTGGACGAGCTGGTGTAGCAGGCTTGCCGGCAATATTTTCGCTGAGTTTGCGAGCGGCTTGTGCGGCTTCCTCAGCGAGTTCACGTGCCTCGCGGTCATTCTTCACTGTACGGAATTTAGTTCCGGGAGCAGGTACCGCGTCCCAACCTAAAACGAGGGCAGGGGTTCCGGGAGGTGCGTTATTTAAGCGCTGACCTTGGTCATCCATTAACGCGCGAACCTTACACCAAGTTTCTCCGCAGACGAAGGTGTCGCCTGGTTTTAAAGTTCCTTTTTGAACGATCACGGTAGCAGTAGGTCCGCGACCCGTCTCCATTTGTGATTCAACAATCACGCCCTGTGCTCCACATTTCGGATTTGCTTTGAGGTCGAGAACTTCAGCTTGCAGTAAAATCGATTCAATGAGTTCGTTCATGCCAGTTCCTTTCAGTGCAGAAACGGCATTAGTAATAGTTTCACCGCCCCAATCTTCGGGAGTGATGTTGCGTTGCTGCATCTGTTGTTTGACGCGATCGATGTTAGCACCTTTGGCATCTACTTTGTTAATCGCACAGACCACGGCAGTCGCATGCTTTTGCGCAAATTTTAAGGCCTCTTCAGTTTGTGGCATGAATCCGTCATCCGCGGCAACGACGAGCACGGCGACGTCAGTAACACTGGCTCCACGTTCGCGCATTTTTGCAAACGCCGCGTGACCGGGAGTATCTAAGAAAGTGACGGAGCGACCTTTGTATTCAGGTTTCTCTCCTTGATATTTTACCGTGTAGGCGCCGATGTGCTGCGTAATTCCGCCCGCTTCACCAGAGACAACATTCGTTTTTCTAAAATAATCTAAAAGGGTAGTTTTACCATGGTCAACGTGGCCAAGCACACAAACGACAGGCGGACGGAACACCATCAACGCTGGATCATCATCGGTATTCTTAACTTCTTTTTTGACCGGCTGAGCGCCTTCGCCGCGGTGACGAATTTCTAAAACGAATCCGTGTTTCTCGGCGACTTTTTTGGCGTCAGTTTCTTCTACCACCGAAGTGAGGCTCACTACTTTACCTAATTCCATCAAAGAGCCGATGACCTGGAATGGTTTTAAATTTAAGGCGATGGCGAAGTCGCGAACGACGATCGGCGGGCGAACGGTTACGTTACCCTTACTGCCTGGAGCAACTTGTGCAGCGGTCGATGTCGGACGTGAAACGACGGGCGTGATCGGTGGGCGCTGAATAGGAGGAAGCGGAGCTGGACGATTAGGTTCCGAGCCCGTTGTGGGTGCCACGATTTTAACTGGCGGTAAATCATTCCGGGGAGCAGCGGGGCGCGGAGGCAGCGGTGGCGGTGTCGCCGATCTTAATGGGGGAACAATTTTTGGCGGAGTCGATGAAGTCGCTGGTGGTGGAGTTACTTTTGCCACCGGTGGAGCTACTGGCTTAGGAGCTTCAACTTTAACGACGGGTGTTGGTTGCGGAGCGACTACAGGTGCAACGGGCTCAACGACCGCTTTAGGTTTTTCCTCTTCCGCTTTTTTAGGAATTTTACTGAGGACGAACTCTAATAAATCTTCACGACAGGGCTTAGGTAGATTACTCGAGGCGCTCGGCTTTTTACCGTTTGAATAAATGTAATCTTTGTAGTCGGGACGTGCGGCGATAAAATCATCCGTTAGCTGTAGAAGGAGCTTTACCTCTATGCCTAATTCTTTGGCAACTTCACTAAAACGCTGAGTCGTTGCTGCTCGCTTGGATTCAGGTTTTTTCTTCTCGGTCATAAGCTAACTAGGTGAAATCGGTTTAAGGATATCTTTAGATTTTAGTTGGAAGCCTTAGCTTTAATCACCGCATCCAGAACGAGTTTAATTTCGTCAGGAGTTAAGTCAGTGCCAGCAAAGTCTTCTGCCGTGACGCCTTCGAAGGCGCCCACGCTCTCAATACCGAGTCCGATGAACTTAGCCACGAGCTCAGGGGAGAGTTGGAGTTGTGCAGCTAAACGCAGAGCTTTATCACCGAGTTGTGCTTCCACGCTTTCAGCAACGTGGAGCGACTTGGTGATGTCTAAGCGCCAACCCATTAATTTAGAGGTGAGGCGGGCGTTGCGACCTTTGCTGCCGATGGCGATACGCATGTCGTCTTCATTCACTTCGAAGTGAATGAGTTTATTGCGTTCATCAATATGTACATTTCTTGGTTTCGCTGGGCGAATCGCTTCTTCAAGCAATTGTAAGGGAGCTGCATGCCAGCGGATGATATCAATTTTTTCACCGTTAAGTTCTTTAACGATATTACGCACGCGAGCACCACGAGCACCGACGCACGCACCGACGGGATCCACTTTAGGATCGGACGAATCGACGGCAATTTTTGTGCGATAACCAGGATCGCGTGCCATGGCAGCGATTTTCACGGTTTTATCAGCAATTTCGGCTACTTCTAATTCAAGTAAGCGACGTACGAAATTAGGATCCGCACGGGAAAGAATAAATTCGCGACCACGTTGAGAGTCTTCGCGGATTTCTTTTAAGAGGCAGCGAATACGATCGCCGGTTCTGAATTCTTCACCCTGACAGCGCTCAGCGCGGGTTAACACGGCTTCTGCAGAACTTAATTCAACAACCACGTTACCACGTTCAGTGCGACGGACTACACCCGTAACAATATCACCGACTTTGTCTTTATACTCTTTGAAGACTTGGTCTTTTTCGATTTTACGGAATTTTTGATTTAATAATTGTTGAGTGGTCTTCGCGGCAATGCGTCCGAGTTCGGACACATCGATCGGGCGGCGTACTTCGTCGCCCACGCGAGCGTAGACGTCGAGGGTGATCGCCATAACGGGATTCATCTCACGGAGAGGGTCGGAAACGGCATCGGTAACCATGAAGACCGCGTAAGCGTCGAGCTTGCCGGTGTCGGGATTGGCCACGACCTCGATTTTTTGACCGGCGAGGTTGGATTTCTCGACGGAAGCTTTGATCGCCTCGGTGATGAACTCACAGGCTTCATTCTTCGGGATGTGCTTCTCTTTTTCGAGGTATTGGAGATAAGGTTTGATATCTACGCTCATGGATGTGGTGGTGTGTTGGAAATTTTAGGGACAAAAAAAGCGGGCCCGAATGGACCCACCTCAATGAAAGGTGACTGTCTTATGTTTATTATAAAGAGGGCACCCAGTGTCAAGCGATGTTAAATCCCCATTTTAGTAAGTTTTGAGGGGTGGAATGGTCTAGTTCCGCTTGCCCCAAGGTTCACTTGGGTTGAACTTATCTGTCTATGGCAGACGAAAAAGTAATTTTCACGATGACGGGTGTGACCAAGCATTTTGAGAAGAAACCCGTCTTTCGTGATATTTCACTTTCCTACTTTTGGGGAGCGAAGATTGGGGTGCTGGGTTTAAACGGCTCAGGAAAATCAACCTTACTAAAAATCATGGCCGGTGAGGATAAGGAATTTGACGGAGAAATTAATCGAGTTCCTGGATACACCGTCGGCTATCTCGCCCAAGAGCCCCGCCTATCGGAAGATAAAACCGTCGCCGAAAATGTTAAAGAAGCGGTGATGGAGATGAAAAGTTTACTCGAAGAATACGATGATACTTTCGTGAAGGTGTCGGAGACCGATGATGCCAAGGAGCAAGAAAAAATTCTCGCCCGCCAAGCGGAGATTCAAGCGATTCTCGATACGCGCGGTGGCTGGGATCTAGACGCTCGAATTGAGATGGCCATGGAGGCGCTTCGCTGTCCACCTGCCGAAGCCATCGTCTCCAGTTTGTCTGGCGGCGAAAAGCGACGCGTCGCCTTGTGCCGTTTATTATTAATGGAGCCTGACGTATTGTTGCTCGATGAACCGACCAATCACCTCGATGCCGACACGGTCGCCTGGCTCGAACGTCATTTAAAGAATTATAAAGGTACCGTCATTGCAATTACTCACGACCGATATTTTTTAGATAATGTGGCGGGCTGGATTTTAGAATTGGACCGTGGACGTGGCGTTCCGTGGAAGGGGAATTATTCATCCTGGCTTGAACAAAAACGCATTCGTCTCGCCGCAGAAGAAAAAACATCGAGTGCCCGCCAGCGCACGATGGAGAGAGAAAGAGAGTGGGCTGGATCATCGCCTAAAGCACGCGTTGCTAAAAACAAAGCGCGCTTACGCGCCTACGAGCAGATGCTCACGCAAGACCAAGTGCAGATTGAAAAGAATGCCGAAATTTGGATTCCTCCAGGTCCGCGTTTAGGCGGAGCAGTCATTGAAGCCAAGGGTTTAATGAAATCCTATGGTGACCGAATTTTATTCGAAGATTTAAATTTCACTTTACCCGCGGGTGGTATCGTTGGAATTATCGGACCTAACGGCGTAGGTAAGACCACGCTCTTTCGTTTAATCACCGGACAAGAAAAACCAGACCGCGGTACTATTACCGTGGGTGATACGGTTAAGCTAGCCCTTGTCGATCAAACGCGTGATGCGTTGCCGGCTGATAAGCCTCTCTGGGAGGCAATTTCTGACGGACAGGAAATGGTGCACCTCGGAAAAATTTTAGTTCCCGCTCGCGCTTACGCGGCCCGATTTGGTTTTACCGGCGATGTTCAACAAAGAAAAGTCGGCCTGATGTCTGGCGGTGAACGTAATCGTATTCACTTAGCGCGATTAATTAAATCGGGAGCGAATGTGATTTTACTGGATGAACCGACGAATGATTTAGACGTAAATACTATCCGAGCTCTCGAAGATGCACTCGAAGGTTTCGCGGGATGTGTCGTAGTGATTTCTCACGATCGCTGGTTCTTGGATCGGGTGGCCACACACATTTTAGCCTTTGAAGACGATGGAAAAGTCGTCTGGCACGAAGGCAATTATGGCGACTACTTAGAAGATCGTCGCCGTCGTCTGGGAGTAGATTCGGATACGCCACGTCGCCCGAAATACCGTCGCCTTACACGCTAGCTCGTTCGGACTTAGCTAATCGCAACTGCCAGCTTTCTACCTGTGTAAAGAGGGTTACTAAGTCTTTGTCGCTCATTCGCCAACTCCAGTTACCTTGGGCGTGACCTGGGGTATTAAATCGGCCTGCACTATCTAACTCTAATAAATCTTGAGCAGGTATGATGGCGCAAATGGCCTCAGAATCTAAGGCAATAGTGATGAGTGTAGAAATGGGATTCGCGAAATTTTCTATAAAAGGATTTAAGTGTGCCCGTTCTTTCTCGGAACAATTTTTCAACCAACCTTTGAGCGTATCATTATCATGGGTGCCAGTGTAAACAACGCGGTCGGCGGTAATATTTTTGGGATGATGAGGATTGCCTTCAATCTCACCAAAGCCGAATTGAATGACCGACATGCCCGGCAGTTTTGATTTTTGACGAAGAATTTCAACACCCGGAGAGAGTAATCCAAGATCTTCCGCAACGAGTGGCAAATCGCCCAGTGCCTTGATGAAATCGAAGTCAGGCCCGGCACACCATTGCCCCCCGCGTGCATTTTTTGCCTGCGCAGGTACACGCCAATAATCGTGTATCCCTCGAAAATGATCAATTCTTACGGCCTCAAATAAACTTAGGTCGTGATGGACTCTTGCGCGCCACCACTGAAATCCATCTGCCGCATGACGTTGCCAATCGTAGAGTGGGTTGCCCCAGAGTTGTCCATCTTCCGAAAAATAATCGGGTGGCACGCCAGCAACGAACGCGGGTTTTCCTTCCTCGTTTAATTGAAAGAGTTCGGGGTGAGCCCAGCGATCGCAGCCATCATCTGAAACATAAATCGGCTCATCACCGAATAATTTTACGCCATGCTTGCTCGCATATTTTTTGAGTTCATCCCACTGCTCCGAGAAAATAAACTGCAGAACCGCGGCCCCTTGCGCCAAGGAAGAATCCATTTCTTTAATTTTCCAGTGCTCGGGATTCGTAAAAAGATTTTGTTCACGTAGTGCCGAAAAGTGACACCAATCGGCCAACCAGTGATGCTCACGCTGACAGAATGAAATGAACGCGTGATTGTTTTGATAAAGTTTTACCCCGCGCTCTGCAGCCAGTGCGAGTAACGGACGTAGTTCTTCCCAGAGTCTGCCATAGTTAACCGAAGTTTCATCTCCGCGTTGCAGTGTTTTAACTTCGAAGTCGGAGAGTAGTCCTCTCTTTTCTAAATCTTTTAAGTCTAATAAATAAGGGTTTCCCGCGAATACCGAGAGGGCTTGATAGGGTGAATCGCCATACCCGGTTGGGCCTAGTGGACAAATCTGCCACCAGGTAAATCCAGCCTGCGAAAGAAAATCTATAAAGTGTCTCGCCTCTGCGCCCAGGGAGCCGACGGGTCCTGGACCAGGCAGGGCGGTGAGATGAAGAAGAACACCAGCTGCTCGCTCCGGAAAAGCTCGGCAGCGATAGGCTGAAGAGTCTTCGGTCATTTTACCTCAACGTGATTTTTAGCCCGTAATTCCTTTAACCATTCATCAACGGCGGATTTCATCGCTTCAGCGCGAACGCGATTTTCGATGATATCACGTACTAATGGATCATCTAAAGTGTCCGGCCCTGCAGGCTTATAGCCTTCACGTTTTAAAATAAACCAAACGGATTTTCCGCCCGGTAAATCAAATTGTAAGCAGCCTGAAATTTCGCCGTCTTTCAGCTTCTTTAATTCGGCGACGACGCGTTCATTTAATTCATCAAGCGACTTCCAGCCTACATTGCCACCCTTGCTTGCATAGTCGTCTTCGCTCACTAATTCCGCAATCTCGGTAAAGGTTGTGGGCGTCGCATTGGTACGCGTGGTGATTTTGTACTGCGCTAGAGTGGGCGCGATTTTAGCAGGATCAGTGAGGGCCAAAGCCCAAGCCTCGGCGCGATTCTTGGCTTCGGTTGCACTCTCGGCAGCACCTTGATTAATGGTGATTTGGCGAAAATTAATAACTTCTTTATGGGTGAACTCCGCTTGGTGTTTATTGAAGTATTCTAAAATGCGTCCTGGGCCAACATTCATAGCACTGCGACGAACCTGTCCAATCATGTACTCAAAAGTGATGCGGTCCTCGATTTGTTTGCGATAACTCAAAGGCGTGAGGCCCTGCGTGCGGAGTGCGGCTACGAATCTATTACGATCGCCGCCGAAATCTCTACGTACGGTGTCCTCAATATCTGAATCCACATAACTAGCGGGAATTTTTCCCATACTGTTTTTGAAATCAGCAATCACTAACTGACGATCCGCAATCTGATTTAATATTTCGGCAGCGAGATCATCAATCGCCTTATTGAAATCATTATCATTTTGGGTCTTATTTCTAATTTCTTTGAGGAAGGGTGTGATCTGCTGACGAATTTCTGAAAGCGTTACTGGCTGTCCGTCCGCACTCGCTGCAATTCTTTCCGTGTTCATTTCGGTCCAACGTTGGGCAGCAATTTCTTCTAAGCTTTTAGGTTTAACCTCTGGAGTCGGTGCCGCGGCGGGACTAGTTTCGACCGCGCCAAGGTTTACCCAAAAAACTGAGAGCAGAAAAAAAAGTGTAGAAATTTTCATGAACTAGGTGGTGAGGAGAGTCGCGAGAGGAAACTGCGAATTTCTGTGAGTTTCCGTAGGGGCTCCCTTGCGGTCAAGCGGGGAAAGCGATTTCCAATTAAGATCAGTTCGCTTTTTCCGCCCAGAACCACTTGTTTGCAACGCAGAGTGGCGTCTTCCGTGGTAATCGACGTCACCCCTTTGATTTCAGCTAAGCAACGAATCTCGGCAATCTTGAGCAATGCATCTGCCTCCGGGGGCAGGCGTCCATAGCGATCGATGAGCTGTGCTCGGATCTCTTTTAATTCATCGACATGATTGACGAGGGCGATTTTTCGAAACGCTTCAATTCTCAGGCGTGTCTCCGGTATCCAGGCCTCGGGAAGTGTCGCCGTGAGGATGCCTCTCTCGTCCGAGTTTCCGTAGTTCTCGTTTTGAATGACATCAGCATGGGAAATAAAATCACAATTAATTTCACAGCGCTCAGCCCAGCCGACTTTCTCACCTTTTATTTTGGCGACACTTCGGCGGAGTAATTGACAATATAGTTCAAAGCCCACCAAGGCGATGTGTCCGCTTTGTTCAGCCCCTAAAATATTTCCGGCCCCCCGTAACTCGAGATCGCGCATGGCAATTCGAAAGCCCGCTCCGAGTTGATTGTACTGACGGATCGCCGAAAGCCGTCGTCGCGCACTTTCCACTAATTCAGAATGTCGGTGTAAAAATAAATAGGCATAAGCTTGTCGATTGAATCGACCAATGCGTCCACGAAGTTGATAAAGTTGAGCTAATCCAAATCGATCGGCACCTTCTATAATAAGAGTGTTGCAGTTAGGAATATCTAATCCGGTTTCAATGATTGTGGTGCAAACGAGGACATCGAATTCGCCGGCGACGAAGGCGGCCATGGTTTCCTCGAGTTGACCAGCGCCCATTTGGCCGTGTCCGACAATGATTTTCGCCTTTGGAATCAAGGCTTTTAGCCGCTCGGCTACTGCCTGAATGGTTTCGACACGATTGTGTAGATAGAAGACTTGTCCGCCGCGACTGAGTTCCGCCAGCACGGCATCGCGGACGGTTTTTTCGTCGTAACTTTTTACCAGAGTTCGAATGGGCAGACGTTCCCGTGGTGGAGTTTCAATGACGCTCAGATCTCGGGCTCCGAGCAGGGCGAGATAAAGGGTTCGCGGAATCGGGGTCGCACTCATGGCGAGCACATCGACTTCGGTCCGCAGTCTTTTGAGTTTTTCCTTATGCACTACACCGAAGCGATGTTCTTCATCGATAATCACTAATCCTAATTTCGAGAAATTTGTGCCATCAGAAAGAAGGGCGTGCGTGCCGACAACGATATCGACGAGCCCTAAATTCGCTCGCTCGCGAACCTGCGCTTTTTGTTTGGCGGTTCTAAATCCACTGAGCAGTTCGACGCTCACTGGCCAACGGCTCAAACGCTCACGAAATGTTTCGTAGTGTTGTTGTGCTAACACCGTGGTCGGTGCGAGGATAGCTACTTGTCTGCCACCCACCACGCATTTAAAGGCGGCTCGCAGGGCGACTTCAGTTTTACCGAAGCCTACGTCTCCACTGATTAATCGATCCATCGGCGTGGATCGCTCCATGTCGGCCTTAGTTTCCTTAATCGCTTTGGATTGATCGGGCGTTTCTTGGTGCGGAAAAGAACGTTCAAATTCTCCCATCCAAGAATTCTCATCATCCCGTGGATGAACAATGCCTGGCTTAGTTGAACGCTCAGCCTGAAGTGCTAAAAGTTGTGCCGCTAAATCTGCCGTGGCTTTTTCTACGGCTTTGCGTGAGCGTTCCCAACTGCCGCCACCTAACTTTGAGAGCTTGGGTGCGGCATTACCCATGCCCACGTAACGAGAGATTAAATGTGACTCACGGAGCGGAAGGTGGAGTTGTGCTTTGTTCGCAAACTCCAGCGAAATATAATCTTCGATGCGTCCACGATTTTCAAAAGGTTTAATTCCACGAAATAAACAAATACCTTGGGTCGCGTGAACTAAGGCATCGCCGTTGACGATTTCGCCAAAGTCTAAGGCTCGACCGACCGCCGCCTGAATCGCGGTTCGTCTTCGCGGAAGACTGGCCAGTGGGCGTTTTTTTCGACCGAAGAGTTCTCGCTCGGTTAATAAAACTAATCCTTTGCTCAACACTCCAGTGAGTGAGCCAGATTTAATAATCACGCCGCCGCTGAAGCGCCCGGATAAAACTTGTGGTTTGAATTTAGGTAAGTCTAAAGATTTTACATCGGCTGCAATACGTTCGGTGGAGCCCTGAGTGTCTCCGGTTAAAAGACAAACCATGTCTTTGCGGGTGAGACTACTTACCTGTTTTAGTAATTCGATTCGTGCTTGGGTGGAGTCTTGTGACTTACCAATTAAAAGTGATTCAGCGGGTGCACATTCAATATTATGAGCCTCCCAGCCCGATTCAACTTCATCGGTTTCTTCTAACGCTAAGAGTGCGGGTGAGCTTTTAATTAAAGGAGCGCAGAGGAGGTCAGAGAAAACCTGATTGATTCCGATGACTAAACTTTGCGCAGGCAGGTGTGTAAAAAACGGAGAGTCGAATTGCATGGAACTGTCATCGCGTGGTGCACAAATGACCACGCTGTTGATTTCGCCTTCGCTCTTTTGAGTCGACGGATCGAAGGGTCGGAGCGACTCCACCATATCGCCAAATAAATCAATGCGTACGGGCATTTGTCCATTGATCGGGTAGACATCGAGAATCCCGCCACGCAGTGCGTATTCGCCAGGCTGTTCACAAAGTGATTCGTGGGCGTAACCAAAATGAGTCGAAAGTTTTTGAGCAACCTCTCGAAGTGAAATACGATCACCTTTTCGAATAATTAATTCTTTCTTGTCGGACTCGGTAGGAGAGGGTGCTAGTCGCGTGATGGATCCGGGTGTGCACGCAATGAGTAGAGGATTGTCGGGGGTGTGATTTCCGTGACGAATGGCGGTCAGTACGCCTAACAAATCGCAATCAGCTTCGAATACTGGAACCACCGCATCGGACTCCGTTAATGTCTTTGCGGTTGCTTTTATGCCTTTGAGAATTTGCAGCAGTTGCGCGGTTTCTTCGACTAAGGTTTCCGCCGCACCTAAATTAGAGGCGAGGAAAACAACCACGGAATGATCAGTGCTTTCGGAAAAGGCACAAGCCGGCCAAGCGTACGAAGGTACGCCAGTAAAGGCTCGGTGTGATGCCACTTTCATGGTTCTATCCAGATTGACCATGAAGGTAGGTCAAACTGAACCGCTGATTGTTTTACTTTAAGTTAAACCGAGCGATGAATTCCTTCGCCAAGGCTGTGTAAGCGACCGCACCCGGTGAATGGGCGTCGTACTGGAAAATAGTTTTCCCGTGGCTGGGACATTCGGAGAGTCGAATCGTCCGAGGAATCATCGTCTTTAAAAGTAACTCAGGGAAATGAGTTTTAACTTCTTCGACCACTTGGCGTGAAAGGTTGGTGCGCACGTCATACATCGTAAGTAAGATTCCACCCACGGTGAGTTTGGAGGTCGCATCCGCTTGTTTGAGTTGATCCACCACGCCGAGAATTTGGCCCAGACCTTCCATCGCTAAATATTCCGTTTGCAGAGCAACTAAAAGATGGTCCGAAGCACGTAGTGCATTCATCGAGAGCATGCCCAGAGCGGGCGGACAATCGATGATGATAATTCCATATTTTTTGGAATCGATAATTGGCTGAAGGGAGCTGGATAATCGCGATAAATAATTTTCTGACTGAGCTAGCTCTGACTCGATGGCGGCTAAATCTACTTCGGAAGGAATTAAATCCAGTTTCTCGGTCGAGGTATTCACAATCATATCTTCCGCTTTGGCTTCGCCGTGAAGAACTTTGTAAAGGGAACGACCTTCAACTTTTTCGACCCCGAGTGCGCTGGTTGCGTTGGCCTGGGCATCGAGATCGATGAGCAGGGTGGGGATGCCAGCTTTTGCTAGTCCGGCAGCCAGATTAACCGCGGTCGTGGTTTTGCCGACGCCGCCTTTTTGATTCGCGATGGAGAAAACTTTAGTCACTTAAGCATCCTCGATAGGGCGTTCTACTTCAGTGGGAGCATCGTAATCCACTCCCGTGAGTCCGAAGCCAAAGTTTTTCAGGAAGTCGGATTGGTAACCAGCAAAGTCCCCGTACTGATCGAGGGTTTCGGTTGTGACGTTAGGCCAAATATCAAACACCGCTTTTTGAATCTCTGGCAGCATTTCTAAGTCATCGATACGTACGCGGCCTTTTTCATCAAAGTTTAGGCACTCACCATTGTACATTTGTTTTTCGAAGAGACGCTGAATTTGTTCGATGCAGCCTTCGTGATTTCCCTTTGCCTTCATAATTTTGAAAAGCAGGGAAACATATAAAGGAACAACTGGAATAGCTGAACTCGCTTGAGTGACGACGGCTTTGTTGACGGAGACAAAGGCGCGACCGCGATGGAGCTTCATGAGGCTATCAATTTTTTCACCCGCACGTTCGAGGTCTTCTTTGGCTTTGCCAATGGTTCCGTCTTTGTAAATCGGCCAAGTGACTTGCGGTCCAATATAAGAATACGCAACGGATTGGCAGCCCTCCGCAATCACGCCCGCTTGGTCGAGTTGATTCATCCAGATTTCCCAATCTTCTCCGCCCATGACTTTAACGGTGTTTAAAATTTCTTCAGCGTTAGCGGTATCGAGTGTGACATCGTTTACCACTTTCCGGTCCGTATCTAAATTTTTCGCGTGGAACGGAGCGCCGGTTGGTTTGAGAGTCGATTTGTAAGTCACGCCATCAGGGGCAGTGCGACGCGGAGAAGCCAAAGAATAAATTACCAAATCAATTTTTCCATTCGGCATTTTCTTTTTAATCGACTCGATGACCTGATTTTTTATTTCCGCCGAAAACGCATCACCATTAATCGAGAAAGCTTTTAGTCCGGCCTTCTTGGCTTCGGCATGAAAACCTGCGGTGTTATACCAACCGGGGCTGCCGGGTTTATCGCCTTCGCCGTTGCGTTCAAAAAATACTCCGAGGGTAGCGGCGCCTGAACCGAAAGCGGCCGCGATGCGTGAAGATAAGCCGTAGCCAGTCGAAGAGCCGATCACGAGGACTGACTTGGGTCCGCCTTGGAGCGGCTTACGTGATTTCACGTAGCTGATTTGCTCACGCACATGGGCGGCACAACCTTCGGGGTGTGAGGTGATGCAAATAAATCCACGGACACGGGGCTTGAGGACTTGCTGGGACATACTGAGAGGATTGAACCGTCGGGGCTTAACTTCAACCCGATTTTCTTCCACTTGCTCCAATGGCAAACTTAGGGTTGGATGGGCCATGTTCAGTTCCCGACTCTCTTTTGCAGATGATTCAAACGCCTTAAGTAAGGCGCGGGAACGTCGCCGAACTGCTGGTTTGCCGACACTCGATTTGGCCGATGCAAATCCCGCTACGGCAGGATTTGGTTGGTCCGTCTTAGAATTAGGCACCTTGCTTCGCCGCGATGGAATTCAGCGACAAGATCCCGATGCACACGGGCTTAGCTCGGCTCGCACGGCCATTGCAGATTATTATCTCGCTCGCGGAACACGTCTCACGCCTGACCGCATATTTTTATCTGCGAGCACGAGCGAAGGTTATAGTTGGTTATTTAAATTATTATGTAATCCGGGCGACGAAATTTTAGTGCCCGAACCTGCTTATCCACTATTAGAAGTCATCGCCTCATTGGAAGGCGTCACTTTAAGACCGTATCGATTAGTACAACTCGCCGGCGAGTGGGTGATTGATATGGCGAGTCTTACGGCGAGCCGACAAACACGAGCGATTGTTTGTATCAACCCTTCTAATCCTACCGGGGCGTTTGTGAGTCGACGCGATCGAGATATTCTTCGGAACTTCGCTTTAAAAAACAGTTTAGCAGTGATTTGCGATGAAGTCTTTTTAGATTATCCAGCCGAAGGGGTGAGTTCACCAGGCACCTGGGCGGGAGAAACTCAAGTCGCTCTTTATGTCTTAAGTGGACTTTCAAAAGTCGCCGTGGCTCCACAATTAAAAGTGGGTTGGATTATTGTCTCGGGCCCGACCGACACTGTTCAAGAATCTTGTCGTCGCCTCGAACACATCGCCGATGCTTTTCTTTCGGTGAATACTCCGGGTCAATTAGCTCTACCCGATTTACTTCGTCGAGCAGAACCGATTCGTGCGGCTATCCGCACGCGTGCAAGTGAGAACCAACAAATTTTAAAAGACTGGGTCGTATCATCGGGACACGCTTGCACCGTTTTGCCTCGTCCGGCGGGATGGATGGCGATCCTGGGTTTGCCTCCTGGGGTGTCGGAAGAACGCTTATTGCTCAATGCTCTAGATGAGGGGGTTTGGGCTCACCCTGGTTATTTTTATGGCATGTCCTCTAATTTACCCTCGGTAATTCTGAGCCTTTTGCCCAAATCTAGTGAGTTTTCTGAAGGTTTAAGCGGTTTAGACCGTGCTTTGCGTCGGACTTAATTACCGCTTGCCAATCGGCACCTCACTTATTTGCTACGACCTTCCAAGGAGAACAAAACTACTATGTCCCGTATCTGCAGCGTCACCGGCAAGCGCCCCGTCAAAGGCCGTCGAATCATCCACCGTGGTCAATCCAAGAAGAGTGGTGGTATCGGCTTCCAGCTCGTTAAACAAACGAAGCGTGTCTTTCGCCCCAATGTTCAACGCATTCGCGTTCTCCAACCTAATGGTTCGGTAAAGCGCCAATGGGTTTCCGTTAAAGCTCTCAAAGCTGGTTTAGTAACCAAAGCCTAATTTAAAAACCGGCTTAACAAAAAACCCCGCAACTCGCGGGGTTTTTTATTGGGCGTCACCGCGGCGTTAATTATTTAGAGAATAATTTCTGAATGATGTCGTTGCGCCAGAGTACTCCGACCCAAATGGCTACCGCAGAAAGGATGGTGAGGAAGACCGCCGCGCTGCCCATATCTTTAGCGCGTTTCGCCAAGGGGTGACGATCGAGAGAAATGTGGTCGGTGTTCGCCTCAATCGCTGAGTTGATTAATTCCACGATGAGAATCATTTGCAGAACAGAAAAGAGAAGTGCACGTTCGACTGCCGATACGGGAATGAACCAAGCAACGATGGAAAGAGGAATGACGACGATGAGCTCTTGTTTGAATGCCTCTTCATGCTGAGCCGCAGCCTTTAATCCGTCCCAGGTGTAGAACAGTGCTTTGATCAGTCGACCAAAGCCGCCTTTGGACTTCATCGATTCACCGTAGTTTTGGGGCGGTTGCATAGGGTATATTGAAGTTATTTAGAGATTTTTGAATAGGGCAAAGCCAATTTATCCCTTAAAACGCTTGCCAGATGGGGGTGTAGCCCTAGGTTTCTGGGTTCTCTCAACAGAAAACATACCATGCGCGACGACTATTTGCTGGAAGCTAAAAAGAAGATTACTGATCCTAATATTTTAATTAATGTTGTCTCACGCCGCGTGAAACAGCTCCGTGCCACTGCTGAGCGCCAACAGGGTGCACCTGCCAAGTATAAGCATTTATTAGGGGGCGATCTCTATGAAACCCTCTCGCCTGAAGATATTGCACTTCGTGAAATTATCGAAGGTAAGATTACTTGGAACTTCGCCCCTGAAGACCAAGTTCAGTCCTAATCTTCTTGGCTCAGGGAGGACGGGGTTGAGCGGTTATTTTATCCACTAACCT
>JBBAUU010000017.1:0-16071 GCA_040398065.1 Opitutales bacterium
TCAAACCGATGCCTTATTCGGTCCGTGCGATATTTTAATTATGACCGCCGCGGTCAGCGATTGGCGTCCTAAACAAACCCTGCCGCAGAAACTAAAGAAAGATGGTACAGCCATGAGTTTAGAAATGGAACCGGTGCCGGATATTTTAGCGGCGATGGCGGCACAAAGAAAACCTGGACAATTCTTGGTGGGGTTTGCTGCGGAGACCGAAAATATCGAGGAGCATGCTTTGGAAAAATTAAAGCGTAAGAAAATCGATTTGATTGCGGCCAATTCGGTGGCTGGAGCCGAGGGGGCGTTTGGAAATGATGAAAACACCTTAATTCTATTGGGAAATAATGGATTTCGTCAGGTGCTAGGTCCGGCCTCCAAAGATAAAATTGCCGATTTATTAATTCAGCAAATTAGTCATATTGTTTCAGCCCGAGCTCAATGAAGAAAAGAAATTTCAGTCCCTTGGATAAAGTCTTGAGTCGCATCGACGGTCTCGACTCACAAAACCTTTCCATTCTGGTTCGTCGACTCGAACGTGAACGCGATCTGATGGAAACCGTTCTCGATACATTGCGCGAAGGTGTGATTGTTTTATCGGGAGATGGTTCGATTGATTATGCTAACTCCGCGGCCGTACAATTACTTGGGGTGAGTATTGAAAAAGTGACGGGTGCTGAGTTGCGAAGAATTTCTCCCGATATCGCCAAGGCCTTGGAATTGCCTGAACTCGTGGAAGCATTAACCCGCGAGATTGAAGTGACTTATCCAGAGTCACGTTTTCTTCGACTACATCTTACCCGTGTGGGTTCGTTGAATGACTCAGAGAGCTCAAGAAGAGTAGCGGTATTGAGCGATGTCACCAAGGAGCGCGTACAAACAGAAGATCGGATTGAGAGTGAACGGATTGATTCGATTGTCGCACTGGCGGCGGGTGTGGCGCACGAGATAGGTAATCCACTCAATGCGATTGGCCTGCATTTACAGGTATTACAGCGCGCCGCCGAAAAACTGGGAGAAAGTCCTGAAGCTAAAAAAGTGCGTGACGCAGCGGAGGTTTGTCAGGGTGAAATCAAACGCCTTGATGGCATTGTCCGTGATTTTCTTGGAGCCGTGCGTCCGACTAAACCCAATTTAGTAGATACCGATTTGGTTGCGGTGGTGGCTGAGACGATGAATTTATTACAAGACCAATTGAAGCAACTGGGTATTCGCGTATCAGTCGATGTCGGGAGTGAAATTCCTTTGATTCTCGCAGACCGTAATCAAGTAAAACAAGCTTTGTTCAATGTGATGAAGAATTCACTCGAGGCCTTGGATCGCGGTGGAGATATTTTTGTTAATTTTTCAACGGACGATGAGTGGGTGATTTTAGCCGTTAAAGATACCGGTGTGGGAATTTCGGCTGATAAACTTACCCGAGTTTTCGATGCGTATTATTCCACCAAGGCTTCGGGCGGTGGTTTAGGCATGATGATTTTACTGAAAATTCTTCGGGCTCATGGTGGCATGGTGGATATTGAGAGTACGCCCAATGTCGGAACGACCGTAACCCTGCGTTTTCCGCTGAAACATCGCCGGGTTCGTACTTTAGATGCACCGAAGGCTTGAAAGCTTGGAGGAAGGTTGCACTTTAAAGGCGTGAAAGTCATTCGAGCTAAATCGGCTGGATTTTGTTGGGGCGTTGAACGTGCAATCGATATTGCACGTGAATACGCATCGAAGGGCCGTAGTCCGGTTTATACCGACGGACCACTCATTCATAATCGTCAGATGATGGAGGTTTTGACGAAGGAGGGGATTCGCGAAGTAGGAGATTACAGCAGCCAAGCAGAATTGAATGTGAAGAAGGAAGAACAATCTGTGATGGTCGTGCGTGCGCACGGGATTTCTCCTGACCGCAGAAAATATTTAAAAAATCTGGGAATGGAATTTCGCGATGCGACTTGTCCAGACGTGGGAATCATCGCAGGCAAAGTCCGGATGTATGCAAAGAAGGGCTACGTCACCGTAATTTTTGGAGATCCTAAACACCCTGAAGTCATTGGCTTATTAGGTTATGCTGAAGCGGGTGGTCATGTGATTACTTCTCATGAGGATATTGCAGCGTTACCAGCGCTAGGTGAAAAAGTTTGCATGGTGTCGCAGTCGACCATGTTCACGGATGAATTTCAGAATTTGGCGGCTGATTTAAAATCGCGTTATCCGAAGGTAGAAATTTTTGATACCATTTGTGGGGCGACGAAGGATCGTCAGTCGGACGTCGTTGAATTAGCCAAGCAGGGCTGCCAGGCGATTGTCGTGATTGGGGGACGTCACTCCGCAAACACCGTTAAGTTGGCCAAGTTGGTTGAGATACAGGGCTTGCCTTGTTACCATGTTGAAACGGCTGCCGAATTAGACTTTTCCCAATTACAACGATACCAAACAGTTGGGGTGACGGCGGGTGCTTCGACCCCTGCTTTTTTGATCGATGAGGTTTGTGTCAAATTAGAGGCGCTGAAGTAATTAAACTGCTATAAATTTAGTATAAAATTATCAGTTACACCTTTCCATCTTACTTGCGAAATAGAGGAAGACGGTTAGATTTCGAATAAATCATCCCCATGCCAATCGTCCTCATAGTTCTTTTAGTTTTTTTAGTACTACTCGTCATTGTCGCTCTCGCGGTGATTGGCGTATACAACACGCTCGTTACCTTGCGCAATGCGTTCCGCAATGGTTTCTCGCAAATCGATGTGCAGCTTAAACGTCGTCACGATTTAATTCCTAACTTAGTTGAAACCGCTAAAGGTTACATGGCTCACGAGCGTGGTACGCTTGAGGCCGTGATTAATGCGCGTGCGAAGGCCACTCAGGCCAATGTGCAAATGTCGGCCAACCCTAATGATCCGAATGCTATCCGTAATGTGATGCAGGCTGAGTCGGGTCTCTCCGGTGCCCTCGGTCGCCTGATGGTTGTCGCTGAAAACTACCCTCAGTTGAAAGCGGATGTGACCATGAAGCAATTGATGGATGAACTTGCCTCAACAGAAAACCGTATCGCTTTTGCCCGTCAGGGTTACAACGACGGCGTCTTGCAGTACAATAACGCCCGCGAAGTATTCCCTAATGTTTTCGTGGCTAATATCTTTGGCTTCGCCGCCGCTGACTTCTTTAAGATTGAGACAGAAGCAGAACGCGTCGCCCCTAAGGTCTCTTTCTAATTAGTATTTTATGAGCTTAAATGCTGAACAAACTGAGTTGGTAAATCGTGGTATTAACTCGAAGAATCCGTTTGATATCGGATTCTGTTTCAATGCTGCCATGGAGGCGATGAAGAATAATTTTTGGACCATCGTAATTGGTCACATCATCTGGTTGGCAGCGATTGCTATTCTGGAATTCTCCCTTGTTGGCCTCTTACTCGTTCCGGCAATGGCTATTGGGATGTTTAGATTTAATTTAAGCTGTGTCAGAAATCAGTCCGTGACGATTTCGGATATTTTCAGAGGATTCGATTTATTCGGCCCATCGCTTGCTTGGTTTTTTGTCCATACACTTTTAATCATCTTAGGTTATTGTTTGTGCATTCTTCCCGGCATTTATCTTTCAATTGCTTGGGTCTTCTCCCTGATGGTTTTGGCCGACAAAAAATATGGTTTTTGGGAGAGCATGGAAATCAGTCGTCAAGTAGTCACTGCAAACTGGGGCTGGATGCTGCTCCTAATTCTCGTATCAGCTGTAATTGCGGTGCTCGGAGTTTTAGTTTGTTTTATTGGTTTATTCATTACGATTCCATTTTCCTATTTAATGCTCGCAGCTGCTTACACTCGTGCGTTCGACAGCCAAGACGCCACGGTTGATATCTAATTCGTTGGGATTGGAATCGGTAGGCAGGCACGACGAAGTCGTGCTGACACAACCCCTTGTCCCCGTGTCACCTTGCCCACGTGTCCCCTCGCGAGCGTTAGCTCGCAATCAACGACTCACCTGTCATTTCAGCAGGCTTGGGTAAGCCCATGAGGTGAAGAAGGGTAGGCGCTACATCGGCGAGACGTCCAGCTGGGCGTGTCTTGAGTGCTTTGCATCCTTCTCCGTAGATAACTACTTCAACGGGATTTAAAGTGTGACGAGTGTGTGCGCAGTTTTCTTCGGGCTCCCACATTTGATCCGCATTTCCGTGGTCAGCCGTAATCACCGCTTTGCCTCCCACTTGATCGATGGCCTTAAGTAATTCGCCCACGCCTTGGTCGACCTTCTCACAGGCCTTACAAACGGCAGCGAGTGAGCCTGTGTGACCAACCATGTCAGGATTCGCGTAATTGACTACGACGAGTGCGTACTTGCCTGAAAGAATCGCTTCCTTTGCCATGGCAGTAACTTGGTCGGCCGACATCTCAGGCTTTTGATCGTAAGTGGAAACGTCTTTAGGACTTTGGGCCATGCCACGCTCTTCTCCAGTGAAAGGCTCCTCGCGATAGTCGTTGAAGAAGAAAGTAACGTGAGGAAATTTTTCCGTTTCGGCAGTGCGGAATTGTTTCAATCCCTGTTTAGCAACCCAATCACCGAGAATGTTTACCATCTTCGGTGGCTTATCAAAAATCACATTCGCACAGAGACCTTTTTCGTAATTCGTTAAGGTCGCGTAGAAAAGTTTGAGTAAGTGTGCGCGCGGGAAGCCTTTGAATTCAGGATCAATAAAGGCGCGGGTGATTTCGCGGGGACGATCGCCGCGGAAGTTGAAGAATAAAACCGAGTCACCATCTTTAATAAATTCTCCGCCTTTAATACGTGTCGCAGGAACGAACTCATCGCCCGTGGTATTCGAGTCGGTCGGTTTATCGTAGTAAGCTTGAACCGCAGCGGTGGCCGACGCGGCTTCAGGTGCAGGTGCGCCGGTAAGTGCATCGTAGGCTGTCTTTACGCGTTCCCAGCGATTATCGCGGTCCATCGCCCAGAAACGTCCAGAGACGCTGGCGACTTTGCCGATACCGATTTTAGCGAGCTCAGCTTCGAGTTGTTTAAGATAACTAACACCACTCGTGGGAGGACTGTCTCGTCCATCCATGAAGGCGTGAATGAAAACTTTGGAGAGACCTTCTTCCTTTAAGAGACGAAGAATCGCGTAGAGGTGAGGCAGGGTAGAGTGCACGCCTGCTTCGGAGCAGAGTCCCATGAGGTGAACAGCTCCGCCAGTGGATTTCACGTTTTCAACCAGACCACGGAAAGCTTTGATTTGGCGCATCGCTTGAGGATCGGTGAGTCCTTTGTCGATACGGACAATTTCTTGGTCGACGATACGACCCGCGCCGATGTTTTGGTGTCCGACTTCGGAGTTACCCATGATACCAATGGGGAGACCAACATCGAGACCGTGGGCCATGATTTCGGTGCGTGGCCAATTCTTGGTCAGTTCGCGCGACACCGGAATGTTCGCGACTTTGAGTGCATTAAACGCGTCGTGCTTAGGGTTATGATTTTCGCCCCAGCCATCACGAATCACAAGAAGTACAGGTTTCATAAAAGTAATAAGACCTAAATAGAGGACTTTGGCCGAATTAGGCAAGTAACTCTATGCTTCAACCCACTTACCTTTTTCTTTGATGAGATCTACCAGGCGTTCGACGGCTTCTTCTTGTGCAATATTAAACTTCACGGGCGTCTTGCCGACGTAGAGATTGATTTTTCCAGGTGCACCACCGACGTAACCAAAATCCGCATCGGCCATTTCACCAGGGCCATTCACAATACAACCCATCACAGCGATGGTGACGGATTTAAGATGTCCGGTGCGCGCTTTAATTTTAAGTGTGGTCGATTGAATATCGAAAAGTGTGCGTCCGCAGGAAGGACACGCCACGTATTCGGTCTTGGTTTGGCGTGCACGTGCGCCTTGTAAGACATCGTAACCAAGCGTGAGCGATTTCACGGTGCTATCAGGCGTTTCACAGGAAATTAAATCGCCATAGCCATCGACCAATAAACTACCGGCGAGGATTGAGGCTTCGAGGAGACGCGATTGGAATCCTTGATCTAAAACTATCGCGTTGGATTCAGTCGCACGAATCCAGAGAGGTGCTTGCACTTTCGCTTCGCTGAGAAGTCGAACAATTTCACGATGCGTTCCGATGGCATGAAGTCCGTTCGAAGGTCGACTCGCACAAACAATGAGTTCTCCCTTCGGAATTTTTGAAAGAATGGGTGTCAATGACTGCGTGGATTCGATGTCAAAATCAGCAGCGATAATCGCCCCGTTTTTATTACAGATTTCTGAGTCCGATTTTAATTCAGAACTCTGATTAGCTTTGTAGCTTCTAACGATTACTAGTTTTGAGCCTTCGCCTTTGAATACTTCTGAGTCGAGTGACAGAGCAGTTTCGACAAATACAGCGGGCACGGCGAGTCCGAGTGCTTTGCGCAATGATTGAAGGGCGGGAATCTGTTCTGAAGAAGTGAGTTGAACGAGTAGACCCTCAACACGGGCTTCGCGTTGTTGATTATGGGCATCGAGTACTTCCTTAACCGCAGCCTGCCAGTTGTTAAGTCCGGCAACGCTGCGCACAATCACGCGAGGAAGTTCGGTGGCACCAGCGTGACATTTTTCTGAAAGTGAAATGCTATCGGTAATTCTTCGCGCGTAACTGAAAGGATCAGCGGGGTCGTCTTTGAGCTTAATCGAAGTAGCTTTGCCGTTTTGAATGAGTTTATCGGAGCGTGCGACGAGTTCGCGACAGACTGGAATTTCGTACCAAGGATCTTCGGTGAGTGAAACGCGAATGGTATCACCTAATCCATCCGCCAGCAGTGAGCCCATACCAATCGCAGACTTAATGCGTGCGTCTTCACCTTCACCTGCTTCGGTGACACCTAAGTGAAGTGGGTAATCCATTTTGAGTTCAGACATCCGTGCGGCGGCCAAGCGATACGCCTCAATCATCACCTTGGGATTCGAGGCCTTCATGGAGAGGATCATGTCCTTGAATCCATGTGATTCTGCGATGCGTACAAACTCGAGGGCTGCTTCCACCATGCCGTGTGGAGTATCGCCGAATCGATTCATAATACGGTCGGAGAGCGAACCGTGATTAGTGCCAATGCGCAGTGAGCGTCCGAGAGTTTTAGCGCGAAGGACTAAAGGTGAGAAAGCTTCGTGGAGACGTTCGAGCTCTTCAGCATACGCAGCGTCGGTGTATTCGAGCACCGCAAATTTTTTCTTATCCGCATAGTTGCCAGGATTGACCCGAACTTTTTCCACGTGCTCAACTGCTTCCATCGCAGCCACAGGTAAGAAGTGAATGTCGGCAACGAGCGGTTGGGAAAATCCCGCCGCACGAAATTGTTGATGAATCGATTTGAGAGCGACTGCCGCGGCTTTGTTGGGTGCGGTGATGCGGATGATTTCGCAACCAGCTTCGGCGAGCTTGATACATTGGGCGAGGGTAGCGACGACGTCTTCGGTGTCGGACGTCGTCATTGATTGCAGTCGAATTGGATTCGATCCACCGACGCCGACATTACCTACTTGGACGACGCGGGTGAGGCGTCGCACGGTTTGATGTCGGGAATGACAGTAGGCCAAAGGCATTGACTAACCACTAGACCTTTCCGGTGGAGCGTCAACGCCTTGAACAAAATTTACTTAGGCTCAGAGAAGCTAACGGGCCGTAAAACGTGGCGATTAAAGATTTGTTGCTTTAACTGCATTTCATTATCGCCCGAACAGCGGCGGACATCGTTAAGCATGATGTAGCCCATTAAACTAAAGAGCATGGCCATACAGGCAAACTGCACGATGGTGACGGCCTTACTATTCAGGCCACCTTTGATAAAGCGATTGAGTGTCGCGATGAGCATGTGGCCGCCATCGAGCACGGGAATGGGCATCAGATTTAAAATCGCTAAATTGATATTAATTAAAACCGTGAACCAAAGCACGCGACGTAAGTCATCCGAAATATGGTAGTAAGTTTTGCTGATCGAAATCACTGAGGCGAGTTGGTTGACTTTGATATCAGAGCTACGATCGAAGAGTCGACCGAGCGTCGTAAAGGTCTGTTGAATGATACGCGTACAGGTTTCAAAGGGATTATAATAAGCAACTTCTGGGACCGATAAGAATTGCGCACCAATGAGGGCACGATCGAGAGGTTTACCTTGCTTGATTTCTGCGTTCTTTAAAATGACTGAGCCATTTTCACCATTGGCACGTTTCCAATAGAAGGTGAGGTTTTGTGGACCTTGATTAGTCGCGTTGTTTAAGTCTTCGAGTGAGCGCAAGATGGTCAGTTCTTTGCCGTCGATTTTATCAAAAATCGTTCCAGCTTTTAAGGAATCGGCGCGCTCATTGTCTTCAGGAAATACGCTGAGAACCATGAGTTGGTTGCGCGGGTTTTTCTCATCACTGGAAAGAAGATTTGGGGTAACGGGAACGAGGATGACGGAGCTTTGTTTATTATTTTCTCCGTAGGTGATGACTGCGACGGGATTAGTCATCGTCTTCATTTGCGGAGTTAATTTCACGATGCGTTTAGCGCCTTTATTTTCGCCGAGGGTGGATTCCACCTCGATAATACGTTCGTTCGCTCCACCTTTGCGTAAAACCTCTTGAAACTCGGTGGTGTTGTTAATCGGTTGATTATCCACTTTCAGAATTTTGTCACCGGCTACAATTCCTGCGACGGCCGCAGGTGAGCCAGGCATCGGTTTATCAATGACCACATTACTCTTGGGCATGATACCAGCGACGCGAATGCGGTCACCACTGCGTGAATTGAGTTCAATGCGAGCAGGGATCAGCGTGATGACTTTTTGTTCGTCACCGCGTTGAATGGTTAAACGACAGGTGGGCTCACCTTGAGAATTTTTTCCATTTCCCAGTAGGATTGCTTCGCTGATTTGACCGAAGGTTTTTACAGGTTGATCATCAACGGCTAAGATTTTGTCTCCCGATTTTAAACCCGCCGCGAAAGCAGGGCCTGGAGTGGTTTGACCTAATCCCAATTCCGCGAGTGAATGGGAATTGGTAACAATTTGTTCTTGGACGTAGCCGACGGTCGTATTGTTGCTGCCTTCGGGAACAGGAACGCCGGTGAAGAATAAAATACACGCTAGGCCAAAGGCGAAGATGACGTTGAAGACTGCACCCATCACGGCGACGATCATCTTGTCGGCGTAGGAAATCTCGGGAAGTTTTTCTGCTTTTTCGTCGGTCTCTCCTTCAATCGCTGAACTATCACCCATTTGAGGGAGGGCAACGTAACCACCGAGAGGAATCCAGGAGACGCGGTAATCCACGCCGTCTTTTCCGGTCCATCCAAAAATCTTTGGACCAAAGCCAATCGAGAATCTTTCGATTTTTAATTTACGCCAGCGGGCGGCGAGGAAGTGTCCGAGTTCGTGAACAAAAATAGAGCCGCCAAAAAACAGACCGAGTAATCCGATACCACGGATGGAGCTGAGGATTTCGGATAAAGAGTTATTTTCCATGAAAAGTTTTTAGCGGGCGAGCCGTTGGATGAGTTGAGTGGTGAGAGAGCGTGCTTCGGCGTCGGCTTGAAGAACATCGCTTAAGGAAGAAGGTTCCCGAGTTTTCGATTGAGTGAGAGTTTCTTCAATCAGACGTGCAATATCGGTAAACGCAATTTTTCCTTCAATGAATGCGCTGACTGCTACTTCATTGGCGGCGTTGAAGATGGCGGGTGCGGTACCACCAGTGGTGGCAGCTTGTTGGGCGAGACGTAAGCAGGGGTAGCGCGCGGGATCGGGCGGCGACATGCTTAAGGTGATTAATTCATTTAAATTAAGACTGCGAGCCGGACAGGGCAGACGTTGCGGATAAAGCAGGCAGTCCTGAATCGGATACGCCATGTCGGGCGGAGAGAGCTGAGCCTGCAAAGTTCCGTCTGTTAGTGTGACTAAAGAGTGGATGATGCTTTGCGGGTGGATAACGACATCGATGTGTGAAACCGGCATGTCGAACAACCAACGTGCTTCGATGATTTCTAATCCTTTGTTCGCCATCGTGGCTGAATCGATGGTGACCTTCGGACCCATATTCCAATTAGGATGTTGGAGTGCCTGCGCAGGTGTTACATTTTTTAACTGTTCGAGTGGTGTGTCGCGAAACGCTCCACCAGAAGCGGTTAATACTAAGCGAGCGATTTCTTGTTTCGGTTTATCGCGCAGCAATTGGTGAATCGCATTATGTTCGCTGTCGACCGGCAGTAAGCGTGAGCCCGATTTCTGTGCGGCGGCGGTGATAAATTTTCCAGCGAGCACGAGCAGTTCTTTGCTCGCGAGGGCGATATCTTTTTTCGCAGCGATGGCAGCCAAGGTGGGTTGCAGTCCGGCCGTACCAACGACGGCGGAGACGACGGTTTTAACTTCGGGTAGGCAGGCGATTTCGGTGAGGCCTTCGATTCCTTCTAAAATTCGAACGCCTTTAAATTCTCCCGAGGCACGAGCGGCAGCTGCGGCTGCTGGATCGGCCAGGGCAATCGTCTTAACATTAAATTCTTTGACCGGTGCAATCAGTTCGCGCCAACGAGAGTGCGCGGCTAGTCCTGCCACCGATAAAAGAGTCGGATGGGCACGAACAACTGCGAGGGTAGTTGTTCCGATAGAGCCAGTGGCTCCGAGAATAGCAATCGGCCTAGTTTCCATGCACGCAGAGTGGTTTTAAGGCAACCGTTCGGGGTGTCAGTGGCAAGCAGGTTTAATGGTGAATCGAATCAATTTATGCTTCTCCGCTTGTCCTTTTGACGCGGTTTGGTTGCCTATCTCTCATGGCAACTGAGCCTCAAGACCTAAAAGGGCTATCCCACCTCGGGAATACCCAAAACAAACCACAACAAACGTTAGAGACTTTTCCTAATCGTAATTTGGGAAGACATTACGTGGTCGAACTTTCGACGAGCGAGTTCACCTGTCTTTGTCCAGCGACTGGTCAGCCTGACTTCGCGAAGATTTCGATTCAGTATATTCCTGGTCCAAGGATTGTAGAATCAAAGTCGCTCAAATTATATTTCTGGAGTTACCGTCAACAAGGTGTGTTTCACGAACACCTCACGAACAAAATTTTAGACGATCTCGTGGCAGCTTTGGATCCAGTGTGGTGCCAAGTGACGGGTGCATTTGAAGTGCGCGGTGGTATTGCGATTACTGTTCGCGCCGAACACGGGAAAAAACCTCAAGCGTGAAGCGACGTCCCGTCCAGAGTGATGACGGGGAACCCGCTAACTGGCCCGGTTCAGAGCAAGTCTTAGATTATTTGAGCCGCCAACTGTCGGCTCGTCGACTGGCTGCGCGTACCTGTTTAACATACGGACGTTCGCTAAAAGGCTTTGCACTTTGGATGAAGAGTAATGGTGGCTGGGATGGAGATTGGTCAAAGCTCACCGCGCGAAATTTAAGAGACTTCGTGATTGAACGTCAGTCCTCCCACAACCGCAGTTCTGTGCATAATCAGGTTTCGGCTATTCGCGCGTTTTTAGCTGATTTACGGGAGCGTGGTGGCATTAATTCAACCCCCGCCGCAGGCTTGGTTTTACCTAAGTTACCAAGGTCCTTACCTAAATTTTTAACGGAAAATCAGACCACCGATTTATTAGAATCTCCCGCTGGAGAAAAGGAGTCACCCGAAGTGCAGTCGCGTGATCAAGCGGTGTTAGAATTACTTTACGGCGGCGGTTTGCGGGTCGCTGAACTCTGCAGTATCAAATATGGTGACTTAGATTTAAACACCGGACTTGTGCGTATCTTAGGTAAAGGTTCGAAAGAGCGTGTCGTACCGGTAGGTGAGTCAGCCATTGCAGCCGTTAAAAAATATCTGACCTTACGGACTTCGATTAAGCGCGGTGAGCCTCTGTTATTAGCTCCGCGTGGTGGGCCCATGCATCCACGTGCGGTGCAGTTGATGTTGAAGAAAAAATTAGCGGCGGCGGGATTACCGGCGGATTTGACGCCGCATAAACTCCGTCACGCTTGTGCGACGCATTTATTATCCAACGGCGCGGATTTACGTTTAGTGCAAGAGCAACTCGGTCACGCTTCACTTTCTACCACGCAAATTTACACGCACTTATCGGTGAACAAATTAAAAGAAGTTCATCGTAAGGCTCACCCTCGAGCTTAATTTTTGTGATTTTTGAAACTGCTCCAGCTAAATTAAATCTCTCACTCGCGGTCACTGGCCTGCGAGAGGATGGTTTTCATGAACTACTGAGCTTGGTGGCTTCGATTAACTTAGCCGACCGCTTAGAGTTTAAAAAGGCAATGAAATGGAGCCTTTTATGCGATGATGCTTCGCTGGCGACGGATCGTACAAATCTCGTTCTAAAAGCCGCCGAAGTTTATCAGGCGCACCGACCCGACACTGTCGTCGGAGAATTTAATCTCAAAAAATTAATTCCCAGTGGGGCAGGGTTGGGCGGCGGAAGTTCGGACGCCGCAGCGGCTCTGCGTTTATTAGATCGAGCGAATCCTTCACCACTCGGCGAAGAAACTCTTTTGCAGTTAGCGGCGAAAGTGGGATCGGATTGTCCGTATTTTATAAAGTCGACCACAGCGATTATGAGTGGTCGCGGAGAAATTTTAGAAACCGTAGCACCGCAGGTTGCTGCGAGTTTGAAGGGTCGTCGTGTGATGATTGTAAAACCTCCCTTTGGTGTGGCTACGCAAGACGCTTATGGATTGTTGGCGAAAAGTAAGGCCTACGCGTCGCCGTCTGCGGCAAAACGAAAACTTCAAGATTGGCTCAGTCAGCCCGCCTCGGATCCTTCGCTTTTGGGAAATACTTTGGAGCCAGTTGTTTTTAATAAACATTTGGCGTTGCCGGTGGCTTTAGCTGAGGTGGCCCGTACGACGGGGATAAACTTCAGAATGACTGGAAGTGGCAGCGCTTGCTTTACGTTCTGTCCTGCGAAGTTTGATGCCCAGGCCGTTCGCCAGATTTTAGAGCGTGGTTGGGGTAAGGGGGTTTGGGTTTGCGGAACTGAAATTTTATAGAGTTTCGGCTTTACTGTCCCTCGACCTGTTGCCTAGATGGGGTCCAACAACACACTATGGGAAGCCTCAAGAAAAAGCGTCGTTTAAAAATGAATAAGCATAAACGCCGTAAACGTTCCAAAGACATGCGTCACAAGAAGTAAGCATTTGCTTATTTCTAGGGCCTTTAAGCACAGGGCGACCCTACCGGTCGCCCTGCTTGTTTTTCGGGCTTGCCCAACCTCCATTCCGCCCCCAAGTCTTAACCCTCAAACCCAAACCAAACCATGGCTCGCGAAACCATCATCATTGAATGCACCGAAGCACGTAAGGAAGGCAAACGCCCTTCTCGTTACATGACTACCCGTAATAAGAAACTTTCCCAAGAGAAGGTAGAGCTCAAGAAGTACAATCCTTCGCTCCGCCGCCACACTCTCCATAAAGAGATCAAAGGTTAATCTTCATTAACCCACGATAAAAAAAGGCCGAAGTCTTCACTGATTTCGGCCTTTTTATTTTAAGTATTAAATTACGCTGATTGCTGCATCCGGCGTTCATTACGCCAGCGGGCGCGATGATTACGCGTCCAATCTAAAAGGGCTTTTTCGAAGCCGATATCTTTGCCGGCTTTTTCTGACTCGATCCACTTGTGACGAAGGATTTCATCTCTTTCGGCGAGCCACTGTGCATACAGCGACGAACGACCCGCAAAACTTTTACCCTCTGGTTGGCCTTTTTGCAGTTCGTGCATTCTTATTCCTAATAAATTTATTTTGGCTGAATTAGCAAGAACGGGATGGGGTATTTACTGTGAAATTTGCCCTAATTTATGCATAATCGTGAGGGCAACTGACTTAAACACCCTGGCCGCGTTACTATCCGGGTGGCTGATGACGATGGGGATACCTAAATCGCCCCCTTGTCGGACGGCTGCATCTAAAGGTACTTCGCCTAACAATTCGGTATCTAAGGTCGTCGCCACCTTGAGTCCACCGCCTTGACCGAATGGATATTGGCGAGATCCGTTGGAGTCTTCGAGGTAACTCATGTTTTCGGCGACGCCGATAATGGGGATACCTACTTTTGCGAACATGGCTGCACCGCGAAGGGCAACAGATACGGCTGCAGTTTGCGGAGTTGTGACGATGATAGCTCCGCTTAAAGCCATCGATTGAGCGATGGATAATTGTGCGTCGCCGGTGCCAGGAGGAAGGTCGATCAATAAGATTTCGCAATCACCCCAGCGGACATTCGAAGCGAACTGCGAAATCGTTTTCATAATCATCGGACCGCGCCAAACCACGGGTGCATCAGCATCGATAAGCAGTCCCATCGACATAATTTTGACGCCAAAATTTTCGAGCGGGATTAAAACTTCGCCCTCCATTTCAGGTCGGGTATTCACGCCGATCATGAGGGGGACGGAGGGGCCGTAGATATCGCAATCCATCAAGCCCACGCGTCCTGGTTGACCTTTCTCGGTGAAACTTCGGGCGAGGGCACAGGCGAGGTTGACGGCGAAGGTGGATTTTCCGACTCCGCCTTTACCGCTAGCGACGGCGACGATGTATTTTACGTTTTTAACACCCGCATCGATGGGCAATTTATTATCGGTGGCAGTGGGGCTGGCAGCGGGGGCGTTTTTCGGGACGGTAACGGTGATGGCGATTTCGGGGTCAATCACACCAGCCGCCTTTAGGACTGCTTCGATGTCATTATAAAGTTTCTTAGGGATCTCAGGGTCAGCCGTCGTTACCGCTAGGCCCACAGTGACTTTGCCATCGGGGGTAACCTCAATTCCTCTGAGTAGTCCAAAGGAAAGGATGTCTCGGCTGAATCCGGGGTAGCGGACCTGGCCAAGGGCTTTTTGTATAGTTTCCTTATCAATGGGCATGAGCAGGATTGAACTCCCGCCCTAGTTTAGGTCAAACTACGAAAACTTAAATTTCATCCATGAAGTCAATAAACGTCATTTTCATCTTTGTGGCAGTCCTGTTGAGCACAGGAACGCGGGCCGAAGAGCGTGTGGTGATTAACGACAACATCGAAGCGACCGTGCAGTCGGGCGTGATTCCGATTTCAATTAATTGCGACGATGCAAAATTGGGTGCGATGGTGCGAGCTGCTCTGAATGCTCACGGTGCATTTAGTGTGCGTAATGGTTCATCGGTAAAATTAAATATTGGTCGGACCGCACTCACGGCGGCGGTGGCTTGTGATAATCCACGATTTAATTTTCAAGAGACTATCGAAGCACGCGATGAAGATGATTTAGCGCTGAAGGTCGCGGACGCTGCGATTGTCGGTCTGGGCCGCGTTTGGCAACTCAAGCCGATGTTTGCTGGAACTAAAATTGCTTTCGTTTCTACATCCTCGGGTCACTCCGAAATTTACACGACGAATTTAATTTATTCACGCATTCGTCGGATTACTGATTTCAAAAACACTTCCATCTCGCCTCGCTGGTCGGCCGATGCGGGAAAAATTTACTTCGTTTCCTCCATGCGCACAGGCTTCCCGGAAATTTTTACCACGAAGGGAACGGGTGATTTACAAAAAGTAATTACCGATGTTCGCGGAGCGCTGGGCGGAGCAAACTGTGGACCTGATGGACGCATTGCTTTTGCCTCATCGAATAAGGGTTCAATGGATATTTATATAGCTGGACCGGCAGGCGAGGGTGTACGACGAGTGATTGCTACCGCCGATGTTGATGCGGATCCCTCGTGGTCCCCTGATGGTTCTAAAATTGTGCTCACGAGCGGTCCCTTGGGTCGCCCTGGTATTTACGTTTCTTCGGCCTCGGGCGGTTCCTTGTCACGTTTATCAACGGGCTACAGTTATTGCACAGAGCCTCGCTGGAATCCGAAAGACAGTGCGCAAATCATTTTCACTTTTCAGTCGGGTCGACTCGGCCTCGCGGTGGCTGATATCTCCAAGGGCGAAATCGTTGCAGTGCCCACGACATCACCTTTAAATTTATCGCACGCCTCGTGGTGTGCCGACGGACGTCACGTGGTCGCCACTCGAGCCACAAAGACAACTTCGCATCTCGTCATTGTAGATACGAAGTCAGGCAAGACCACCCAACTCACGGATGCTAAAATGGGTAAC
>JBBAUU010000018.1:0-16023 GCA_040398065.1 Opitutales bacterium
GATGCCTAGCTCACGGCAGGCACGAATAATGCGAAGGGCGATTTCGCCACGATTGGCGATAAGGATTTTATTCATCGGATAAATTCGGTGATCAGCCTACCTTCACGCGGAAGAGGGGCTGGCCGAATTCCACGGATGTACCATTGGCCACGAGACATTCAACGATGGTGCCAGCGATTTCAGAAGGAATCTCATTCATCACCTTCATCGCTTCGATAATACAAACAGTGCTATCGGCCTTAACCGGTGAGCCAACGGCCACGAAGGGCGGGTTCTCAGGTGAAGGGGTTGCGTAATAGGTTCCCACCATCGGTGAATTGATGGTTTTGATGTTGGGGTCAGCCACCACTGCCGCCGGAGCTGGGGCAGCCGCCGCTGGGGCGGGTGCACTTGCCGGAGCAGGTGCATAGGCAACGGGTGCCGCTGGGGCCGATGCTACGGGCGCAGCACGTCCACCAACATCACGCTTGATGCGTAATTTGAATTCTTGGTCTTGGATTTCGAATTCGGAAAGGTCCGACTTCTTCATTAAATCCACGACTTGTTTGATCTTAGTTAGGTCCAATGTTTTGTCCTCCGTGAGGGGGTTTCACGATAGATACATCGGGTCTTAGCAACTAATCAACATCTCATTCCATCAAACTATCAGGAATTTTACCTAAGTCTTTCTTCATAATGGACTTAAAGAATAATGACAGCCAAGCCGGGTTGACGTCGGTTTTTGGGGTAGAAATAGGCCCTTTTACCGTAATTTTGGTATTATTTACCAGGTTTCGGCTTAAATTCAGTATTTGTAGGGGGGTAAAGCTACCAGATTTCGGAACCGTGAACTGGCCGTTGAAATCGACGTCAGAATCTTTGAGGTGAATCTCTCCATTTAGCCCAAGATAAGACTGGGAGCCCATAATCATGAGGTCAGGGAAGTAGGCGGTGCCATCTGCACACCCAAAGTGGCCGTTGATATGGTCAAGCGTGTAGGTAGTGGCTTCGATGCCGAGGGATTCTAGAATAGTCGACAGGCCGCCGAGGAGTCGGATTTTTTTCAAATCGGGGCTGTAGATATCAAACGACCCCAGACCTTTAACTTCCGTGGGGTTATCGATATCCACGGTACCACGGAAATTAAAGTTTAGGTTAGATCCGGGCTTAAACATTTCCACCGAGCCAGGTTTAACGCCTTTTAGTTTTTCGGTTAGGCGCGTGATCTTTAAGGTATCACAATTTTTTAGCTCTAAAAAGATTTCCGCTTCGTGGGGTGTTTTTCCGTTGAGTTCGAATTTCACATTTCCATCTGCCAGAATAAAATTCGAACGCGCCGAAATAATATTATTTTTACTTACAACATTCATTTTGAAATTTCGACTTTCGACGCCCCACGCTTTAAACGGCTCGATGCATTCCGCATTCGCTTCAACATTTAATCCGTTTTCCGTAGGCGTGACGAATAGGTCAAATGAATGACTACCGGGTAACTCAATTTTTTTCAAAATTTCAGCAATATTATCCGTACTGCAGTCCGCCGCAATCCACGGCTGAAGATTACCCCGCAAAGAAATCACCGGACCCGCCAGCGCAGCGGGTTTACGCCAATCCCACGACACACTACCGTGCACTGCACCATCCTCTTCCGACTTTCCTCCAGCTAATTCTTCAATCCCAATTCGTGTATATTCCGAACTGGTATCTACGGATAACGTCACGCGACGAAAGGGTGCAGTTAACAGGGTGAAATCATCCATGCGCACCCGCCCTTTAACATCCGCCGACAGATTTCCCCAGCGCCCAACCACATCTATCGTCGCCCGCGGATCTTTTTTAATCTCAAACATTTTCCATGTATCCACCCACCATTGTCCCAAGATTTCATTGAGAGTGTCGGGGTGAACATCGCCACGGAGTCGTAAATTAAATTCACCCTTAGGTTCAAGAGCACAATCCAACTCACCGCGAATGGTGGTAAGTTGTAGGTTTCTTAATTGGAGTGGGAAGGGCTTCCGCTCAGGCGAAAAAGAAAATCGGGTGACCATTGCGAGATCAGGATTCGACGATAGACTTTTTTGACTGATTCCGAGGGCATCTAAACCGGTGAAACTGATTTCACCTTCGGCCCACTTAAATTGTTGGCCGTGTTCAATCTGGGTTTGCGATAAACCGACGTAGCCATTAAGTTTAACACGCGATTGTTTGAGCAACTCTTTGATACTCGAGAACGCGTTCAACTCATTGGCAGAGATTTGTGCATAATTAATTTTCCAGGCGAAATCACCCACCAGACTGGTCGACGAGTTTGTCCAATTGAGTTCACCCACGGCTTCGGACTCACGGCTCTGACTTTCGAAAACTGCTCGAATGCCGGCCATTTCATTAATCCGTTGCGGCGTAAACTTCGCACGAAATTGAATACCATCTAATTGGGGTAGGGCACCGTCGACTCCGATAATGTGTCCAGAAATCGAGCGATTTTGCTCCGCTCCACTCATCTCAATCAGGATATGTTTAATGCTATAGTTTTTATAACTTAAATAATCTACCGCACTCTGCAGTGACCATTGCTCAATGAGCCCCTGCTTGTTGATTTGAATCCGGCCAAGTATCTCTAAGGTGCGTGCTTGAAAGTTCGCCGCACTCGTTGTGCTCTCGTGATTAGCTAACACGGCTTGGAGTTTAAGTTCCGCTCCGCCGGTCGCCTCACCATTGGCATCTATTTGAATCGAACCTCCGCCCGCTTCTTTGGTCAGCGCCACTATTTCTTCCAGGGTACTTAAGTACCGCCGTGTCGACTGTGCGATGGTTACGGTCGGCTGTGTGGACCCCTCTAAGAGATCATTTTGAATACTTAAAAGGTTGAGGGGCAATTCCCCTTCTAGTGAAACAACAAAATTACCCGTCCGCGTGCGGCAAATAGGAGCAGTCAACCAATTGCCTTTGCGCACTAAATCGATGCGGAAGTCTTCCAATAAAAGATGTTTCTCGCCTAATTGTGAAATGCTTGCGGGACAAAATATCTTACCGCCACGAAGATTAAATCTCTGCGGAGAAATTTTTAAGAAGAATAAACTACTCGGAGAGATTTGAAATTCTACTCGCTCCGCCGTAAACACTTCCCCGGTGACACCCTCAATTTCTACGATGATATCATCCACTGCCAAAGAAAGGTCGGGTTGGATCCAAAAGTTACGCGCTTGCAGTTTAATCCATTCTTGGGCGGCTTGGTGGAGAATAATTTGACTCACACTATCCGGCAACCGAACGGGAATTTGATTATTAGCTACCCATAAAAGTAGTAATTGAAAGAGGAGTAAAAAAACTAAAATGGCTGTCCCTAAACTACGGACTATTTTTTTAAATCGGCTGGTCGATTTAACTTCACTCATCGACTGGTACTATTGAGCAGGGGGATAAGGATTTCGGCTAAAGCAGGGTCGAGTAAGAAACAGTCGTCGTCATTTTCATCACGCAATAAAACAGCGGTGTTGTTGAGTGGTTCGGTGCACCAGTAGTTGCGAAGTGATTCGCTGGCTCCCGTAGATCCCGCCGCCGCTTGATCAGTGATTCGTAGTAAATATTTCCATTCGCCCGCACCAATGTCTCGTGTGGGAAATTCGGTCGCCTTCACTTGTGCTAAGCTGGTGGCTAGCCGACGGCTCGTGGCTGCATCGAGTCGGCCAGTGCCCGCCCAGTTGCCATCGGGTCCGAGGCGTGCCTCGCCAATCACCTTACCATCTTTGCGTTCTACCAGGCGTAAGCCGACTACTTTTGTCCCCGTGGCTAATTCATTGATCACTCGATTTCTCCAAAATTGGGGAGCCACATTTTGGTAAGCATTACGCAACAGTGATACTTCACAAACCCCAGCAAAAGCTGCCCCTTTTTGGTGTACTAGATAAGTTCCGGCAGGTTTGTTTTCGGGCCCTGGATAAAAGGATACTGAAATTTTTTCGCCACCAATTTCGATTTCAACTTTGTGCAACGGTTCCGCGGGTAGATTCGCTGCAGGGATTAACCAAGTTTCACTCAAATTCTTTTCACCTTGTCGTAAATTAATTGCCCGGAGCTGACTTAAGTCGCCCAAGAATTCTTTGATTAACTGATTGTCACCTTCGCGACGTTGAATGGCGGTAGAGCCGGGAACAACAGGAATTTCCCAGCGCGTATCTTTGCCAGTCGATTCGAGGCGGTGTAAGGTGATGGTGCGTCCACCAGAGCTTAAGTTAAATCCAGTAACGATTTCCGGATCGAAATCTACGGGGCGGGTTGAGGTCAGAATGGCTCGAGGATTATACCAGCCGCTTAGATCTTTGGTTTCGATCAGAAATACGGCATCACTCTCTTCGAGTTTCGCCCAGCACTGGGTCGCATTTTTTATACCTTGTTTGCCGATCAGCAAAACTTGGCGACGTGAGCTACCTTCTAACGCAATACGGATGACTGGATCAGCTAGGCCCATGTCATCGGACATTTTTTCGGCAAATTGTAGAACGCGAATATTCACTAAATTTGAGAGGGCTTGCGTGATTCTTTCAGGGTCAGCGAGTGTTTCAAAGGGAGCGGTAAATCGCCATTCTGCACCTTGGCCTCGTCGACCAGGCCGTGCTCGTTCTTCGTAAGAAAGATTAGTCACCACGTCAGCGTTATCTATTTTTCGGCGGGTAGAAATCGCACGGACTTCAAATTCTGCAATTTCAAAAACTTTATCTACCCGATAAGTTTCTGGCTTGGCCTCGAGGGCGGCGGCCAGAGCATCGGCGACGGGAATGATTTTTTGACTGTCCGATGTTAAAATAAATAACCGACGGGTTTCTTTGTTTTCACCAATTTTAATTTCTTGAGTCTGGTTATTCTCCGTCACCGCTTTAAGTGTCCACCGTGGTTTTTGTAGGCCGTAGGTTTCTAAATTGCTACCGTTGGCTTTGACTTCGTTCACGGTAAAACCTTTTTCGCTATCAATAAAACGCAGTTCATCGATAATGCGTTGGACTGACCATAAATTCGCTGCCCATTTATACGGAGAGTTTACATACCAAAACGCCCCTCTTTTTTCTAAGGCGATTTTTGTACCGTTATCATTAATTTCTAAACCGGTAATGCCCGTAGGAAAAAGTAAGTTCTGACTGACGGGAGCAACTGTCTGCGTGATGCTGGCACGCCAGACGAGGCCAAACACCATGAGGTTGGCGACAAATAAGATAAGGGTGGAGCGGGCAATCCGCATAGGGCCTTAATTCCTGCGACGCCAAATAGAAATCGCAAGCCCGAGTGCTAAAACAATTGCCGGAATGCAACCAAAGCGAAGAGCCAGGGCCCAAAAGTCTGCCGCCGTGGCGGTAATTTGATAGGCACTAGCAACTCGGGGGGTAATCGAGACGGCTCGATCGCGGTCAGCCAACCACGCTGCGGTTTGGATGATGAAGGCCTGATTGCCACCTCGATTAATTTTTTGATTTGTAGCGATGTCGGATGAGCCAATGACCACTAAACGACCTCCCGAACTGGTGGTGCCTTTACGAATGCCAGCCGCTCTCTCGGCAGCGACCGCGACACTCAGAGGTCCAGGTTGATCGCGACTGATGTCATATTTGAAGGGTCGACGTTGATAATCGGTTTCGCCCCATGAATTATCCGAAGAAAATATAAGCGGAGTGACGGAAAGCGTACTATCCGGAGTGCTGCCGTCATCAAACTTAACATTTCTGAAGCGAGAGCCGATGATGGGTAAATCTTGTTCCTGGAGAACGCGCGTTAGAGCATTCGGCATATCGACTAAGCGGCGCAGAACAATATCGCCTTCCGCCGAACGTCCAGAAGCGTCCAGCTCGTGTAGTTCGCAGTCGGGAGAAAAAATTGCCCAGTCACTTAAAATTGTCTCTAGGCCATGCGTGCGACCGGGTTCGAGTAAGGCTAAGACCCGCCCATTTCTTTCATATAAATAATTTTTAATTAATTCTACTTCGAGTGGAGAAAATGCAATTTGTGGACCCATGATGAATAAGACCGAAGTGTCGCGGGGAATTTCCTTACTCGTGTTTAGATCCAGCGTGCGCATGGTAAAATTACGATTTCGTAATTGTCGAGAGAGCTGCGACATACCGCGTAAGGGGGAAGAGTCTTCTAACCCCAACTCTCCGTGACCTTTAATGATATAGCCAATCGCTGGTCGCTCTTCGGTCACTTCCAGCAACGCCGAGGTTACCACGGACTCGCCTTTAAATAGAGCCTGATTGTTCGGGGTGACATCAACCAACTCCGCCGAACTCACATATTTTACGCGAGTACCGGAGATAATAATTAAGACCGTATTGCGAGCGGGTGGACCATTTTGTGCCGCCACCTCGGACAATAATTCCTGATTCAATCCACTGCTAATTTGGGTTACATTAAACCATTCATTACCTTCTTTACTCGATTCAAGTTTATACGCTTCTAACAATTTTCCTAATTGCACGCGTAGGGAAACATCATTCTCCGAAAAATTATCATTAAGCACGAGAGCTCTCACCCAGTTTTTATTTTTATTATTTCCTACCGGGCTTTTCCGACTCGCCACTTTAATGGTTTCAACGGATTCGGCGGATAGTGAGTGGCGGCGATCCGCGGTTAAGTCATAGCGAAAACGAAAGTCACTTTGCTCAGCTAGAAAATTTACCATGAGTGCTAAGCCAATCGCCAGAATCGTTTGGGTTAAGCGATTCAATCTCCGAATCGGACGCACTACACTAAAATCATCACGAGGCTTACTCATTTTACTCTTGGCCCTCCACGGCTAAAATAGCCAACCCTAGGCATAATAAATTTCCAGTGATATAAAGAAATAATGGACGAGAATCGATCACGCCCGCAGCGAAATCTTGAAGGTGTCCGAATGTTCTTAAATGTGAAGCAGGCTCGCGCAACCAACCGAGCCACGTCCAACTTTCAATCGGTAAAGATTCTAAAGCTCCGCCCGCGGCGGTAAGACCTAAGAGTGTGATAAAGGTGAGCAAGGCGGCGAGGGCCGAACTGCGCGTGAGGCAGCTGCATAAAATTCCGATGGCCACGTGAAGCAGTCCGCTCATGAAAATAAAAGAAAGCGCTCCGATGAGAACACTCGGATCGCTGAGTCGCTGTTCATTGACTGAGCCGAGACGAAGGTTCACCAACAGCGTGAAAGGAATAAATCCTAGCCAAAATATTACCCAAGTAATCCATGCCGATAAAAACTTTGCCCAGACAATGGCCGCAATACTCGCGGGTGTCGTGAGGAGCGATGAGAGGGTACCCGCGCGACGTTCCTCCGAAAAACTGCGCATCGTGAGCAGCGGTAAAATACAAAGTAAAGGTAGCCAGAATAATTTAAAGGTTCCTTCAACGGGTGTCCAGGGCTGCGGTGAACGACTGCATTCCAGCAACGCGAACCAATAAATGGTCCCCATGAGGGTTAAAAAAAGTCCCGCCGTCGCCCAAGTATTCCAAGAATAAAGCGCGAGCTTTAGTTCATGGAAAAGTAATGTTTTAAAGTGTCGCATCTTAGTTTTTTAATCCGTCGTTCGTGGTTCGTCGTGTGGCCGCTAAGAAAATATCTTCTAAGCCATAATGTTCTTCGGCGATTTCGCGTAACGCCACACCCGCTTTGATTAAATGAGCGGCTAAATTTTCTCTGATCGGTGATGAAGTGGGAATCGCAATTTGGTAACGAATCCAGCCACCGTCTAAGTTTTCTTGAATTTCAATTTTGGTCGCACTCTCAATTTGTAAGCAAATTTCCAAAAGTTGGGCGAGGGGAGTATTGCTCGTTAATTTAAAGACTGCGTTGGGTAAAAGTTCGCGCCGCAAGTCTTCCGTCTTACCTTGAGCCACTAGACGTCCGCGATTAATAATCACGACCTTGTCGCAGACCTGTTCGACTTCATGTAAAATGTGACTCGAAATGAGCACGGCCATTTGCCCGCGCAGTGAACGAATTAAATCACGAATCCCTAAAATTTGATGTGGATCCAAGCCAATCGTCGGCTCGTCCAAAATAATGACTTTCGGTTGAGCGAGCAGGGCATCAGCAATGCCAACGCGTTGCCGAAATCCTTTGGACAGATGTCCAATGAGTCGACCTTTAGCGCGACGGATTAAATCACAATCAATCATCACTTTTTCGACGCGTGCTTGAACGTCTTTATTTTCTACGTTCTTCAGTTTTGCGCGCAGCGTTAAATATTCTTCGACGCGTAAATCATAGGGCAGCGGATTGTTTTCTGGCATGTAGGCCAAATGGCTTTTAGCGGCAGCGGGATTCAGTGAAACAGACTCACCCCAAATAGTCGCCCGGCCCGATGTGCCCGCCATCGTGCCTGCTAAAATTTTCATCGTCGTCGATTTACCCGCACCATTCGGACCTAAAAATCCGACAATCTCACCGGGTGCGACGGTGAAGGATAAATCTTCAATCGCGGTAAGTGAACCGTATCGCTTGGTCAGTAATTCAGCCACCACGGCGGCAACGGGCTGCGTCGTGGGTTCGGTCATTTTATTTTCCTTTTGAGGGAATCGGATCGGGGGTCAGTGGAGTCAATAAAGCAGGCTCAGAACGCACCAACCAAGTTTTATCTTGGGCCCAAACGTGTGTGGCCTGTAGACGTTTGTCCATGAGGTTAATCCACTTGGCCGCGCCCGCATTATCGCCGCGGGTTAATGCTAAGTTTGCTAAAACATACATCGCATAACCTTTTAAAGTTTCGGGAGCGGAATTATCTTCGGCGACACTGGTGATGATGGCTTCAGCGTTGGCTTGTCCTAATTCCTGACGACTGAGTCCGGAAAAAAGTTTTGCTCTCGCCGCAATGGCACGAACAGCCGGAGTTTCCCCAGCGATGGCTGCGATGGCCGCCGCTTCATCATAAGTTTTGGCGGCTTCGGCTAATTTATTTTTTCTGCGTAACTCATCAGCCACTTCAATGAGTGCAATGGCGGCTAAAGGTTCTTTCGGATGAGCAGCTGCAAATGCCCGGCGCGCGGTTTCATCCTGGCAGGCGACATACGATTCTCCCAAGGCTTCGTGTTGGGCTTCTTTCCAGAAATAAAAAGCTAAGAATGCAAGTACTCCGACGACAACGGAGGTGATGGATCGAACGATGACCGTTTGGTTTCTTTCCCAGAAGAGCCAGAGGCGATCCTCGGCATCGGCATTGGCAAAATCTTCATCTACGACGACTAAATTACGGTCGTCATCGGCTTTGGTGCGTTTGGGTGGACGGTTTTCAGACATATAAATAACCCTTAACATTGCACGGTCAGTGTCAACCCCCGCCTCCCCCTCTAATTGGCTTGTTGCCCCTGCTAAGACTGCCAATGATGCAGATAATTATGAATGCTACTAATACTGTCATTGCGGCTTTAAAGTCCGCACAGTCCGAGGGCCAAATTTCTGCAGTTACTTTCAATAATGCCGCCCGTTGGTTAGAAACCAAACACCTGCCTTCATCGATTACAGAGAGTTTGACGGATTTAATCGAAAAATCCGCCTGGGCCGAAATCGAGGATCGTTTTTATAAGGGCATTGCCTTTGGTACGGGTGGAATGCGTGGTCGCACGGTCGGCCGTATTAGTGCGTCTAATGAAATAGATTCGAGCGGTCAGCCGATCCGTGCTGCCGTGGGCTCGGCCTGCTTAAACGATGTTAATATTTTAAGAGCGGGCTTGGGTTTATGGAAACATGTTTCCGCCAGCCAAGAAAAACCACGATTAGTGATCGCCCATGACGTCCGCCATTTTTCAAAACACTTTGCCGAGCTCCTCGCGTCGGCTTGGATTAAATTAGGCGGCGAAGCTTTTCTTTTTCCCGGTCCACGCTCTACCCCGCAATTAAGTTTCACGCTTCGTCATTTAGAAGCGCACGCCGGAGTGGTCATCACCGCGAGTCATAATCCCTCGCACGATAATGGATTTAAATGTTATCTGCACGACGGCGCCCAAGTGACTCCTCCTGCCGATACCGCGATTGTTGAATTAGTCGGGAAAATCGAAGTCGCCGAAGTGATTCCCTTTTTAGAAATTGATTTAAACGGCGTGCAACCTGTTACGCAAGTTGCCGAAGAAGCGTATTTAAACAGATTAGTAAAAGGTGTGATTGACCCCGAAATCATGGGTCGGCATGCACCGAGCGTGGTATTCACCAATCTCCATGGCACCGGTGATGTGATGGTGATTCCAGCCCTGCGCCGACTGGGGATTGACCCATATGTGGTCGAAGAACAACGCGAACATGATGGACGTTTTCCGACCGTCCCATCACCTAATCCTGAAAATCCCGCTGCCTACGTTCTCGCTTTAAAATTGGCGACCGAACTAAACGCGGATATTGTTTTAGCAACGGATCCTGATGCCGATCGCGTCGGCGTCGCCTGTCGCGAGGCTCAAGGGGGCTATCGCTTACTCACGGGTAATGAAGTCGCCGCACTCTTAACCGAATTTAGAATATCAGCTTTAAAAGATAACGGAATTATTCCCGTCACCGGTTCAACTTCTGCAGTGGTCGTTAAATCACTGGTGACCACACCTTTGGTAGAAAAAATCTGTAACCGCCATGGCGTCCGCTGTTTAGAAACCCTCGTCGGCTTTAAGTGGATCGGACGTAAATTAGAAAAGTGGTCGAAGAAGATTTCTGAAAACGGAGCCAGTGATTACTATAACTTACCCTTAAATCGACGAGCCCCGCTTGCCCTGCGCAATGGTAACTTCTTTATTTTAGGAGCGGAAGAGAGTTACGGATATCTCGGTGATGACGCAGTCCGTGATAAAGATGCGAATGGCGCAGTGATGATGCTCTGCGAGTATGCTGCCATTCTTCGTTCGCGTGGTCGTACGCTCCTCGATGCTTTGGACGCCCTGCATTTAGCCAACGGTGCACACGTCGAAGATCTCTTAAATATTTCGTTCGAAGGTGCCGAAGGTGCCGCCGCGATTCGTCGCATTGTCAGTTCCTGGCGCAATAGCCCACCTAAAGAAATTGATGGCGTGAAGGTAACGAAGATTACCGATTACGATCAAGACAAGGTAATGGACAGTGAGGGCGAACAAGTCCCACGTGAAGAATTCATCATGGCTGAATTGGCTGATGGATCGCGTATTGCGGTGCGTGCCTCAGGCACCGAACCAAAAGTTAAGTTTTACACATTTACTTCAGCTAAAACGGAAGATGCTGATGATTTAAAATCCGCTCGGGCCCGTGCCAAAAAACAAGCCATGTCCTTACGAACCTGGTTAGAAGCCGATGCTCAGAAGCGTGCAAAAACTAAATAATATGAAATCACTATCCATCCTTTCTCTAGTACTCTTAGCAGGTTGTGCTATTCCAGCGAACGATCCGTCGTTCCGTGCAGAAAAATCTCCTGCCGCCGCCGTCTTAGCCGGAGAAAAATCAGGCGAAGGTGAGTTAGGCCAAAGAGTTAAGCAGGCTAACGAAAAGAACGATCAGCGTTTGAAAGACGGTGACTGGCGTGCGATTAAGCCAGCAGTTGGCCCTCAGCCTTAAATCGCTCCGCCGCTGCGGAAAATCTTCGCCGCTAAATCTTCAGGAACCTCTTCGGTGCTCTTCGCGCTGCCGATGCCTTGCATTAAAATAAAACGTAATTTTCCAGAGCGAACTTTTTTATCCCGCTTCATCGCCGCCATTAATGCTTCGAGCGACAGAGGAGAACGTAATTGGGTGGGTAGACTGTAGGCTGCTAAAGTTTTTTCTACGGCCGTAACTTCTGCAGCGGTACATTGACCCAATTCCGCGGATAAACGTGCGGCCATGACTAAGCCAATAGCCACCGCTTCGCCGTGTAAGTAAGTTCCATATCCAGCCACCGCTTCAATGGCATGACCGAAGGTGTGACCTAAATTAAGTAACGCCCGCCCGCCTTCTTTTTTCGTTTCGAATTCATCATCGCTGACTACGGAGGCTTTAATTTCTACGCAGCGACGAATCACGGCGGGAAGTTGTGGACTCTGCCAAGTGAGCGGAGCGAGCGTCTGCAGATCGCTAAAGAGTTTTTTGTCCGCAATCAGTCCGTGTTTAATCACTTCCGCCATCCCTGCAGCAAATTCGCGCGCGGGTAGGGTCGATAAAAGGGCCGTGTCGGCATAGACCGCCAGAGGTTGGTGAAAGCTGCCGACTAAGTTTTTTCCAGCCGTTAAATTAATTCCGGTTTTTCCACCCACGGAACTATCCACCATCGCTAAAAGTGTCGTGGGAACTTGGATACATTCAATGCCTCGTTGGTAAGTGGCGGCAGTGAATCCAGCTAAATCGCCAATGACACCGCCACCGATGGCGAAAACGGTACCATCGCGAGCGATTCCTTGGGCGGCTAAGAAGTTCCAGAGTCTCAACAATTCATCTGCTGATTTTGCCTTTTCGCCATCCACCTGCGTGATGACAATCGGCATCACCGCAGAAATCTTTTTAATTAAATCAGGTTGGGCTTGGGCAATAGCGGGGGAGGTTACCGCGACACACTTTTTATTATTCTGAATATGACTTTGGGCCGTTAATAAAACTTCCGACCATACCCCGGCACCAATCCGTACGGGGTATGAATGTTGCGCGAGCTTAACTTGGACACTTTCCACGGTCATGAATTAAAACTGAGTTATTGAATCGGTGCTGGCAAGCCAACCTATACTTCCAGTCCAACGACCGACCGCGCATAGGCCTTTTTATCAAACGGCACGAGATCTTCGCTGGTCTCACCTAGGCCAATAAATCTTACGGGAATACCCAGTTCACGAACGATGGCGACGAGGGCGCCCCCTTTGGCCGAACCATCAAGCTTGGTAACGATAATTCCAGTTAACTGCACGGCCTCATGAAAGACTTTGGCTTGTTCGATTGAATTCGCCCCGAGGGACCCGTCCACCACCAGCCATTTTTCATGCGGTGCACCAGTCAGCGCTTTATCCGTCACTCGAACAATTTTTCGAAGCTCTTCTAGGAGATGTGCCTTGGTGTGCAATCTGCCCGCCGTATCTAAAATAATATAATCCGCGCCCCGCGCCACACCCGCCTTAATAGCATCAAACGCAATCGCTGCTGGATCCGCGCCCGCGGCACCGCTCACAATTTCTGCTCCAGTTTTTTCTGCCCAAGAAGTCAGCTGTTCACTCGCGGCAGCTCGAAATGTATCGCAGGCACCTAAAATACATCGCTGACCCTTTTTTTGCCAGCGGGCGACTAACTTGGCTGCGGTCGTTGTTTTACCAGCACCATTAATGCCCAAGAGCATAATGACCGCAGGTTTTTGGGAGGGCGGATTCCACTCTCCACAATTTACTAAAACATTTTCTATGACTTGAGCAGCTGCTTCAGCTGGACCCGCCTGACGTAATTCCGCATTATTTTTCCAGGCATTCTTGGCAGCCTGCACAGCTTCTTCGGTCGTCGTTAAACCAAAATCTCCTGCAATCAAGAGCTCACGTAATTTCTCGACGGAGGCTTCATCCATCGGCCGAGCAAAAAGATTAGTCAGCGCTGCGGTGGTACGATTAAGCCCAGCTTTAAGTTTCTCAAAAAAACCACCGCTCATTTTTACGCTCCTTCTGCTTTGCGTGGATCGCGACCAATTTCACCTTTATAGCGATCAAGAATGCCGTTTACGAAGCGCTTGGATTCATCGGTCGAAAAACTCTTAGCGAGATCGACCGCCTCGTTGATGGTCACAATCGGTGGAATGTCGGTTCGACGCATCAGTTCAAAAATCGCTAGACGAAGAATGGCTAAATCCACTTTAGCAATCCGTTCAAAGGTCCAATTTTCAGTAAAGCGCTTCACTACTTCGTCGATGAGATCGATGTCTTTAATAACGCCGTGAATAAGTTCTTCGGCGAAAGAATAATAGTCGCGTGGCTGTTCTAGTTCGCTGAAAAAATCAAAGAGTGCGGTTACCAAATCGCCGTGTCTTTGTGATTCCCAGGAATAAAGAAATTGCATCGCCGCGACACGACTATCGTGACGACGATTGCGTTTTTGCGGAGCCGCCGGGGTTTTTTCTGCTTCAGGATTTTCCACGTTAATTTTTGTCAAAGGGTTCATTTAAATCTTCGAGTGTATCAAGTCTTTCGCCTAAGGTTTGTCGATGTTGTGCCATCACTAACGCGGCCTGTGCAAACTCGGTTCCGCGATCAAGCGAACCGATACAGCGCTGTTCGGCTTGTGCTCGATTATTGGTTACCACAATACCGTTGATCACGGGAACTTCCGAGCGAATGGCGACCTCTTGGAGGGCGAGCGCGGTGGACTGAGCGATGATTTCGTGGTGAGGAGTATCTCCGGCAATGACGACGCCTAAAACAATCACACAGTCGAACTCACTCGATGACGCCGTCATGTGTGCCACATAGGGTAGCTCGCCCGAACCAGGAACACGCAACACGCGAATATTTTGCGGGGCGACTTGGGCCTGCGTTAGGGTGGCAATCGTCTTCTGTAATAACGCCTCAACTAAATCTTGGTTATAACTTGCTGCGACGATGCTAAAAACAAATTTGGCCCCTGAGATGTTAGGCGATGATGGTTTGTCTTGGCTCATGTGCAGGAAGAACGAAAGGCTGATGCAACAACTTAAGTTATTACGTTCAAGCGGAAACGCTTAAGAAAAATTAAAAGGGTACTTGTTCAACGATTTCCAGCCCATAACCACTCAGACCGACTACTTTTCGGGGGTTATTGGTGATCAGACGAATTTGCTTTAGTCCCACATGTGAAAGTATTTGGGCTCCGATGCCGTAATCGCGCGCATCCATGGAGTGTAAGCGAATGCCTTCATTGTCCGCCTTCACTCCGCCAAAGGGTTGCGCAACGTGAACGATGACTCCGGTGCCAGCTTTCGCCACGGCTGCAAAACTTGCGGAAAGTGAATTGCCCTCACCAAACGATGAGCCCTGAAATAAATCGCCTAATAAGTTTTCACGTTGGACGCGTACGAGCGTCGGCGAATTTTTTGGCTGACCAAGCACGAAGGCTAAGTGTTGGCGACCATCAGGCAGCGATCGATAAACGCGAAGTTCAAATTGTCCCCATTTTGATTTAAAGGGGCTGGTCGCAATTAACTCGACTAATTTTTCACTGCGGTGGCGGTACTCGATGAGCTGCGCGATTGAAATCATCCGCAAATTAAATTTCTTTTTTAATTCAATCAATTCGGGCAAGCGCGCCATCGAACCATCTTCATTGAGAATTTCACAAATCACTCCGCTCGGATGCAGGCCTGCGAGTGAAGCTAAATCGACCGCGGCTTCGGTGTGACCTGCGCGTTGTAATACTCCACCTGGGCGAGCCATGAGCGGAAAAATATGTCCTGGTTGGACGAGGTGCTCAGGTTGTGAATGTGGATCAGCTAAAATGGAAATCGTTTTCGCGCGATCATAAGCACTGATGCCGGTCGAGATACCATCCGCGGCATCGACTGAAATCGCAAAAGCCGTACGTTGGGATTCCCGATTTTCCGGAACCATTTGAGAAATGCCCAGACGTTTGAGTTGGTGTTCAACCGTCGGGACGCAAATGAGACCACGGCCATGACGAATCATCATATTGACTGCTTCGGGTGTGACCTTGGAAGCGGCCATAACGAAGTCGCCTTCGTTCTCACGATTCTCATCATCCGTCACAATAACCAACTTCCCCGCAGCAATATCTGCGAGAGTGTCTTCAATGGTATCGAACGGCTGGCTCATGAAATCGTCAGTAGATGCAACTTGGCGAGTATAAGTTGGGGTGCAAGCGAGGACATACTTTCGCCCTTTATTTATTATTCGTATGTCAATTGCACGCTCATTTTACCATCGATACTCGGGGTGAATCTAACCCAGTAGGCATTGAGCCACTCCGGTAATTGCACATCAATTGTCTGATTAGGTTCGAGCGCAAAAGTTTTATAAACACTGAAACGTCCATCGCCAGCGACATCACATTCCATGGTGATAACGTTATGAGTTGAGCTATGATTCTGTAAGTTAATTTTTTTCTTATCGTAGCCAGTCATTAAATAAGGATCGGAAGGCTTGTCCGCTTTT
>JBBAUU010000019.1:0-15718 GCA_040398065.1 Opitutales bacterium
GAATCCAGAATTAGTAGCTGCAGTTGGGCCGCCAAAGTTTGCAACCGTGCCACCGTAATTCGCAGTTGGAAATGCAGGAGGTAAATTAGGAATTGGAATGGGTGTGGCGCCGTTGGGCACAATCTGTCCATTGCTGGATGTAGAAGTGCTTCCGTAGACATCATTAATTGAGCGGAGATTAGTTTGGGCACGAACACCGTTGGCATTCGATAAGCGCAGATTGCTGCTCAACTCATTGAGTGAGGATTCCGAAACTTCGATGAACTTAGCTTCGATGTGAACCTGTTTGATGTCGGAGTAGCGACGGAGAATATTACGGATGCGTTCGAGGTTCTTACGGTTCTGCGTAACGATGAGTGTCGTACCGTCGTAATTGAGCTGAGCACCTTGAACTTCGAACGATACGCCTGAGCGCGTTAAGAAGTTTTTGATACCTTCATTGCGAGGATTAACATCACCAGAGCCAGAGCCCGTGGTAGAACTTGCGCCGAATGGATTAGCGGCTCCGCCCGTAGATGAGGACGAGACACCCGTGTTCAAACCAGTCATCTTAGTTTCAGCAGCGGAACTTAATGGGAAGAATTCAGTTTCTAAATCATTCGAACCGGAGTCAGGACGGATTTCTAAAATGCCCTGATTGATGGTGTATGTGAAATTGACCTGCTTGGTAATTAAATCGATGGCCTTCTCTAAGGAGACATTACGCAGGGTCATATTGACCGAAGGATTCTTACGATCAGGGTCAATAACCACCATGTTCACACCTTTATTTTCCTTATCGTAGGATTGGGAAATGTTGATGAGTTGGGTAATCGCACGATCGAATGGCATATCGCGGATATTGATTTCGGGTACAGTGATAGAGCGGAGCTTATCAATGGTCGGATCCGTATCAGTCTTGCCTGTAGTGCCTACGACTTCGCGGTTGTAGACTTCAGGAAGTTTCCAGCTTTCGTCGAGCAACTCGAAAAGTTTGCCCTTGGTGACGCCACGATTCCACGCACCGGAATTTTCGGAAATGAATTGGCGAATGCGAACTTGGAAAGCTTTGGCTTCGGAGTTGTTTGGCTGGTACTGAAGGACTTCGCGGTAGGCATCGAGCGCACCGGTGTAATCACCGTACAGATAACGAGCACGACCCTTAACTAAGAGCTCATCAATTTTCTGATCCTTAGCACGGAGACCTGGGGAAAGGTCATCAATGTTACGGTAAGTAGGATCGGACTTCTTGTCATTGAACTCTGCACGCAGAGCGACGGCTGCAGCTTCATCCACTTTCAAGTTTTCGAAATCTTTGATATAACCATCGGCCTTGGTCATTTCACGGGCCTCAATGGCGGCGAGGGCGCGACGAGAATAAATGGCGGCGACGTCATTTTTGATGCGGGCAGCGAGGTTAGCGGTAGCGATGTTATTAGGCAGACTTTGCTTGGCCTTATCTAATTTTTCTTTCGCGGCGTCGTAATCTTCATCACGAATTAAATTTTCGGCCTCAATGACGAGGGCTGTCGCAGCGCTGATCTTAATATCATTTAATTTTGCAATGCGGTCGATTTCGGCACGTGCAATAGCGTCGGTTCCTTGATCACCCGCTTCGCGGCGACCTAAAATATCTTGACGGGTAAGAGCGATTTCGTCGCGCAATGGCTGCGCAGTTGGATTGCTAGGAAGGGCACCATTAGCACCATCGAGAATTCTGAGTGCTTCTTTGTAATTTGCTTGGTCGGCTGATTCCTTAGCCTTGGCGATAGCGGTCTGAACTTCGCGGTAGAGATTTTGGTGAGATGTCTCAACGGTGGTGATGAGGTCAGCTGGCTTCGTGGGCTCGGCTGGTTTTACCTCAACGGGTTCAGCGACGACGGGAGTGCCCGATTTAGTTGCTTCAGCGGCGGAGATAGCTGCGTTAACCGAGGCTAAGCCCTCTTTGGCACCTTCGTCAGCTTGATCTAATTTTTGGAGCGCTTCATAGCGGTCACGTGCGGTTTTTAAGTCGCCTTCTTCGCGGGCCTTGAGTGCCTCGGAAAGAATTTGCGTCTTTTGCTTAATCGGATCGCTGTCTTGAGCAATCAAAGAGCCAACCGCAATGACTGCGGCGAGAGCGGCCCAAGCAAATGTGTTACGTGTGATAGTTTTCATCGGAGCTTAAAGGGTAATTTATTTAGTAAGATTGGTTTTGTCTTTTTCTTTGGAAGTGGAGGTCGCAGATTTGGGATCTACGGGAGCAGGTAGGGATAGGACCTGCTGGTCGGTTCTTTGGCCCTTTTTGGGGTCAAGAACGTACTTCTTATCAACGGTCACGGTCTTGTTTACTAAGTCAATGTCTTTGATAATGTACTCGGCTTCTTTGTACTTAAAACTGCCCTTGGGCTCATGGAAAGTCCATGATTGGGCTGGGTCATCGGTAGCGGCAATAACGACATCGATTCTATCCTTAAACTCTACGGCTTTTTCATCGTTAATGGTGACCTTGCGACCCAATAATCTATCATCTAAGACTAAAATCTTTTGTTGAAAGCCATCCGACTGTTTAACGACCTTATACTCGAGGGGATAAACAGGGGTCTTGTCGTTCAGAGGACGCTTTAATCGACACTTCTCAAACCATTCCTTGGTTTGGGTATTCTCAATGGAGAACTCGCGATCTTCTTCTTTGCCAGACTTTCCAGCAACGGTGGAGCGCAAGACGTAGGGGTAAGTTGGGTGACCAACGCTTACCAGCGAAACTCCAAAAGGTGGCAAAGGTATGACCTTCTTGTTAGCTGGAACGTATTCAGCTTGGGAAGGATCCCAGGCGATATCAATGGTGGTGAAAAGATCGTAATCCCAACCGTCGTCATTTTCTTCAGGAGTAGCCCATGGCTTAATCTCTGAATTTAAAGCCAATTTGGGCGTCGCTGGGTATTCAATTCCAGCGGGTGTTTGTTTTAATTCGGGAATCGCTCTTTCGCGATCCTCATCGGCGGGAACCAAAGGTTTTACACCGAGGAAACCGGAATTAAGCGCCAAGAAACCCACGACCGATAAAATTAATACTCCCAGGGCCGTTAAAAGAATCAGTAAATCTTTTTTGAAATTCATAGATTAGAGGTGCGTTTTATTTTTTAGGCTCGGCTTCGGGGGTAGGCTTATCTTCGGGAGCGTAAAGATAATCGATTTGTAAAGTTATCTCGGAAAAGTTTTGGTGAACGACAACTTTACGTTCTTCCTTAGCGGGAGCGGTTGGAGTTGCAGAAGAACCCAGAACAGGCGTTGCCGTAAAATCTATCTGATCTACGATCACCTGACCAGGGACACCCAAGTTAGCAATCGGGGTGGTTCCTAAAACCTTCAGCGACTCAGGCTGAGGATTATTAATTTCGATCGAAGTGATTACTACCGGACGTCCACTCGTTCTAATTTTGTTGATGAATGTACGCAGCGTGGGCGTCGTCGCGACGAAACGTACTCGGAAAGAAAGTCCTTCAACCAAGGGAGGGTTGCGGAATGAACGCGTCGGTAAAAATTCGTCATTTTCTCCGCGTGCGCCCTCCACAGGTCCAAACGTACCCGCATTGGGTTTACCAGCAGCAATCACTTCGTAAGTTTCAATGGGTTCACGATCGATCGATTGTAATAAAATGGCGCTGCGGTTAGGGGTATTGGAGCGCGAGTCGACGAGCGTCTTAAAGAGGAAATCGATAATCTTTATTTGTTGATCAACTTTCGCTAAATGAGCGCCCTTCGGGGATGCGTTTGAATTACGAATGTATCGGCGAAAACCGAATTCACATTTTTCGTTGGTCAGCATGCGAATATCGCTATCTACAGCGAGTTTTGTCCATTCATCGACATTCTGTTTAATCGACGAAACTAAATCTGAACTCGCTAAGTTTCCCCTACCAATAAACTGATTCGTAGGTGCTCCTGAAATAACCAAACGAAGATCCTCACGTTGTTTCACTAAGGCTTCGGTATCTTGCTTGGATGCGTCGACATTTTTTGAGCTTAGCGAAACTGGCGGAGTACTTCCATCGAGTTCCTGTCCTTTTAACAGTTTGCGGTACCTCGCTAAATTTTTATTTAATTTGTCCTCGGTATCTATTCTTTTGTTGTTCTCCAAAAAGCAAAGCACAACGCCGGCAACAAAACCCGCCAAGAGTGTGGCGATTAAAATGTAGAAACCTTTATTCTTTTTAAAATTTTCCATGGCAATTAAAGGGCTTTGTCGGATTTAATCACCAGCGTTAAAGTGGTGCGGGGAACGTTGGCTTCCTTGGTGAAATCTACTTTAATTTCATCTTCAGGAATATCGGCTACGAAGGGCGATTGCTTGAGGCTTTCGACTAATACATCTTTCCGCTCTTTGAATTCCTGGGCCTTAAAAGATTTTCCAGGGGGGACTTTTTCTAACAAGGTGCGTGTCGTGATCGTGATTTTGGTGACGTTGGTGGCGACCTTTGAAGCATCAGGCTCGGTACCAGTTGCGACGACGGCAGTCTCTCGACGAACTCGTAATTCCTCGATCCAAGTATTCTTAGCAGTGAGCACACGTGATTGTAAATCGGCGAGGAAGATTGGCCAGTGAGGCGAATTGGAAGCCACAAACTCCAACTGCTGGTTGACCGCTAAAACAACGAGAGAGTCTTCCCGGCTTTGCTTAATCGACTTTTGGTAGCCTTCAATTTCGAGAATTTTTTTGTCTAAATTTCCTGGTTTGAACTCTGCTGCATGGTCGGGCTTTTTTTCGTTCCATTTGTTCGGATGTTTCCAGTACGCCGGATTCGACTGTTCACAGTTATACGTGACGGCCTCGGAAATAGCGCTGTAAATAAGCCAAGGTGAGAGGGCTAACAATAACGCGGCGGCCGCGTATTTAACTTTTTGTGATTCGAAACCAATTTGTCCGGCAATATCCCGAGGAATTAAATTAACTCCAAGGGCCGCAGGGGAAAGTAATCGAGAGGCTTCACCGATTACTTCCGAAAGTTGGTGAATATGCTGCATCACATATTCCGCATTAATATCAGAGCTCAGTGAAATAACCCCGAGTGGATTAAATTCTTCGACGGGTAAAGCGAGTGCTTCGCTCAACTGTTGGCTTAATCCAGGAACTTGGCTACTGCGACCGGTGATGACAATTTTGGTCGGACGACGACCCGAGCGCTTGATGCTGATGAGACGGCGATTGATATCCTGACTCAGTCGACGGTTAAAGCTTTGCTTGTTCGCTTCTAAAATAGCGAACTGCGGATCGGACTCGGGTAATTGAATGACGTTTGTGAAAAAGCCCACCTTGAGAGATTCGGCATTAATCACAGGCTGTCCGGTGTTATCCGAAATTCCTTGAGTGAGTAAATTACCACCGAGATTAGCAGCTTGAATGCTCGTTCCCTTCGAACTGATAAAACTTAAACCCGTGGTGCGAGCACCTACGTTGATAAATAAAACTTCTTCGTCTTCAGCAATACCACCGCTCACAAATTGTTGAGCCTGCACGTCTAAAATCGGAGCGGCTTGAATGACTTGCGGACGGATACCTGTCAGGGCAATCGCGTTAGCAATACGACCGGCTTGATCGGTGCGCAGAGCAAAAAGTAAAACTTCTGCTTCCACGCCATCGGTCGACATAATCTGACTATCCCAAACCACTTCGTTGAGCGGATAAGGAATATTATTTTGCGCCTCAAAGGCGATAACCTGGGCTTGGCGGGCACTATCTACTTGGGCGACTTTTAAAGATTTTTGTAAAAGTAAAAAACTCGGGACGATGATGGTAGCAGTACCCTTGATATTTTTGCTGGAAGCTAAACGGGCAACGGCACTGGTCGCTGCATTGATCCAGTCTTCGTCACCCAGCGCAGGAGTTAAATCCTCGGTGTAAAATTGTTCTAAAATTAACTTAGCACCATCCGCACGGAATGCCGAAACTGAGACGTGCGAAGCAGCGAGGTTAACGATTAAATTTTTCTTACTCATTCTTCAAAAAGTGGATTATTTGGCGGATAAATCTTCCCGAATAAATTCAGGGCTAGGAGGAACCACGACGGGGACCTCAGGGTAGTTGACGAGGAATTGTGGACGCAGGATGCCAGGATTATTTCCGGCACAACGATCAGCGACGTCTTTAGCTCCATCGAAGTTTTTCTTTTGCGACAAGTCGCGAGAAATGGCGCGAGATTGCTCGGCAATTACACTGCCCTTAGCATCAAAAAGCGGTTCCTCATTTCCCGAGACTTCGGGCTGAACATAATAAAAGTCGGGCTCCTTGCGAAGGTTGTCGCGCTTAACCACGTCCCCCGGCAAATAAAACGAAACCGTGCGCGGCTGATTTACTTCGAGGGTTAAAATAGTGACCGCCGAGCGGTAGTAATTCCAGTCTTCGGGCTTCGCTGATTTGGTTTTATAAACCTGCGTGACCGTGAGTTTAATTTTATCGACCCATGATTTATTCAGGGCTTTAGGATCGGGATTATAATTAGCTGCAACCTCGACCTGCATACGATTCCAGGGATTGATTTGCCCGCCCAATCTGTGCTGGAAAAACTTCACATCTTTAACCACAATGACCGACTTTGAAGTCGTAGACTGGACCTTCTCGGACGCACCATTACCCCCCTGAGTAGCGGTCGCTTGAGCGAACAGTCCTACAGGGAAAAAAACCAACACCAGGAGTACGGTGTGTACGGCTTTATTAAGGGGCATAAGCAATCTATCGGTAGGATTCGCTACCCTGTTGGCAAATGTAAAAAGGCGGGGAACTGAGATTTAGATGCAAATAACTTGCATTAAAGCGGGGCGAGATTTAGACCTTTTATCATGCTTCGATTGATCACTCTTGGCGGCCTGTATTTGTGGCTCTTTATTGATGCCAAAGCGCAAATAACCTCTAGCTTAACGATTATTGATTATTGGGTTGGAAAACTAGTGACCGGGCCAGCCGCTATTCATCAATCCATCATCCCCAGCGGCGGAGAACTGCATGGCTATCAATTAAGCCCTTCGGACAGTCTAAAACTCTCTAAATCACGAGTAATCATTGGCTTAAACCCGCATTCTGAACCCTGGCTAAACGATTGGATTAAGGCAAATAACCGCTCGGCTTCAGTCATTTGGATCAACGAAAAGTTTAGTCAGGTATCTCACCCGTGGATGAGTCCGGTCGTCTCAAAAGCCATGGTAAAAACACTGCACGACGGACTAATGATTCGAAAATTAAGTTCAGAAGTTAATCTAAATCAAGTACTTGCAGAAATAAATGACACGGAGCAATCGGTAGTTCGGGCATTTGCCACCGTTCCAGAAAATCGCCGAATCATCATCACCCAGCACCCAAATCTGTCGGCTTTTGCTGAGGCATTTAATCTCGAAGTGGCGGGCAGCATCGTAGAGAGCCCAGAAGCGGAATCCGCCGATCCATCGGCGCAAAATTACTCTCAACTATTAAAGCTAATCAAAGCCCGAAACATCCGGGTGATTACCTGCGACGCGGGCCAAAATAATCGCGTAGCACAACAACTCGCCAAGGATGCAAAAATCAATCCGCCCCTCCCCCTCACCGTGGAGTACCTTGAAAAGAGCGGAACCCCGGGCGATACTTGGCCGAGTATGATACTCATCAATGCTGAGAAAATTTCGGAAGCTCTTAAAAAATAATGCCTCCGCCCAAATCCCACTTGAGAAAATTATTTTCGGAAGCGTTCAATAATTTATTTCCTGCCGTACCGTACGCGGCTCCCGAAACCAGTGAGTCTGGAGATTGGGCAGTGGAAGTTAAAAATCTCGCCGTGCATATTAAATCTCAGAACTCGGCTGTTTTCTCCGGTGTCAGTTTTGAAATCCCTGTTCACTGTCGCACTGCGCTGATCGGTCCCAACGGTTCAGGAAAATCCACTCTACTAAAAACATTGGCCGGACTGATACCCCAATACTCCGGAGAGATTAAATTATTTGGTAGTAAGCCGCGAATCGGTCGCAGCCGAATTGCTTACTTAGCACAGAGTCCGCAATTAAATCCCGATTTTCCGCTGCAACTTAAAAGGCTCGTGCAAATGGGCACCTACGCGCACCACGGATGGTTTGAAGAGTGTCATCATGCCGATGAAAAAGTGGCTTCGGCACTTAAACTTTTGGAGTTGGAAGATTTAGTGGATCGCTCGGTGCACAATCTTTCAGGCGGTCAATTACAACGCGGGTTGTTAGCACGAGCCGCGGTACAGGGCGCAGAAATTCTCCTCTTGGATGAACCCTACGCTGCGCTCGATACGAAAAGCAGAGAGATCGTGGAAAACTTTCTTTTTCACAAAGATAATTCCTTCACGGTGATTATGGCGACGCATGAAACGGCGGACACGCAAAAATTCGATCGAGTCTTGGAGATTCGCGACGGGAGTTTAAAAACCATTCACGCCTGTGCGGGGCATAAACATCCTCATGCTTAACACCCTGCTATCTGCATTTCAGGAAGACTTTTTTCTACGCGCCCTCCTCGCTTTATTTTTAAGCGGAATCTCCGCTGCATGCTTAGGTTCTTATATTATTTTAAGGCGAATGTCTTTCATCAGCACCGCCATGACACATTCGATTTTACCAGGCGTCGTCCTCGCGGTTCTCCTAGGATTTTCGGCTTATTGGGGCGCACTCATTGCCGCATTACTCACCGCCGCTGGGATTGCCTGGATTTCATCGCGCAAGGGAAGCAGCGAAGATAGTGCGATTGGCGTAATGCTGTCGGTGATGTTCGCTCTCGGTATTGCTTTCATGGGCCTGTCCCATTCGTGGCGTGATTTTACCGGACTGCTTTTTGGAAGCATTGTTGCCGTCAGCACCGAAGATATTGGGGTGATTTTGGGCACCACACTGATAGTACTTTTTTGTCTAAGACTCGTGCATAAAGAATTGGAGCTGGCCTCGTTTGACGAAGAATATGCCCACCTCTTAGGCGCCAGACCTGTGCTACTTAGATCTTTGCTACTCATCTTAATTGCCTTAGCTGCCGTGGCTAGCGTCCGCTTAGTGGGAGCGCTCCTGACCACGGCTCTTTTTATTATTCCCTCAACGACCGGCGTTTTAATCGGAAAAAATCTAAAGGAAGTGATGTTCTGGAGCGTACTCTGTGCCTGCGGCGGCGGTACACTAGGTCTCATAATTTCCTACACCTTCCAAGGAATTCCTGCGGGCGCGGCCATCGTACTCGGCTGCGCGATTCCCTACTTCATCGTCCGAATTAAAAACGCTTAAAGACGCGGCGACGAAGAATCTTCGGGACCTGCTGGCGAACTACTACCCCCGCGGGAGTCGCCCTGTGAAGAACGGTCTCTTGGATAATCGGACCCGCGTTCACCCCTGCGGGATGAGCGCGAATGCCTAAAATGACGAGAAGAACGAGAAGAATGACCCGACGAATGACGAGAAAAACCGCGACTGGGGCGTGATCCACTACGGCGTAAATGGCGGCTACTACGTTCACGTTTTGCAAGCATCCAACTTCTGAAAGCGAATACCACCGCCATCGTGACGGCGGCAAAGGCTAAGATGTAAGGGAGAACACTTTCCATGCTACGTTTCTAGCATAATAGTTTCTATTATGCAAACCACCAATCAATATTTAGCGGTTAATCTCTGAAAAACAGGGTAATGGGAGAGACGACTGGCGAAATATATGCAGCCCTCTAATCAACGAGCCAGACCAGTTCAAGGGGCGACCAAAATAACTCCGTCATAATTCTATTAAAACTTTACTATAATTTTTTGCTGAGTAGTTTCTGGTCGATATAAATAATGGCTAAAAAATCACCTCAACACCGAGAGTCCCACACCAAAGAATCCCATCTCGTCATCCAAGATGCCCTTTTACATGTCGGAAAATCAACTACTTCGAAAAAGAAAACCCAGCTGGAAGTGCATCGCGAAATCGCCAAGTCGCTCAATATTTCTACCGCCATGTTATACAAGTGGCGCGAGCAACCCCACAAGGGCTCAGGCCACCCTAATCCCTTAGACCGTGTGGCGACGCTGATTAGTGCCACGGGCGATGAACGGATCGTGGACTGGTTAGCCCATAAATCAGGCGGACACTTTATTCGCGACGAAGTACACAGTGCCTCACCTGAACTTTTCCGTGCTTCCAATGCGCTCATTAAAGATTTTAGTCACTTAATCACCGAATTGGCGAATGCCTGTGATGACCAACAGGTTTCCCCAGCTGAGTCCGTGGGTTTACGCGAAAAATGGAATTCACTCAGAAAACGGGCGGAGGGTTTTGTACGGGCCTGTGAAAAAGGCACCTACGGGTCTAAGTAAAAAATAGTCTGTTGCTTCACCCAAGAAGGGTTATTGTTTAACCCGATGACCGCCCAACCCATCCATCTTTACGGAGACCCAGTGCTCCGGACCCAAGGTGAAGTCGTGCGCGAATTTGGTCCAGCCCTGCGTGCAATTGGTGATGGTATGCTGGCCTCCATGCGAGCCGCCCGCGGCATCGGTTTAGCCGCACCTCAAGTTGGATTATCACTTCAGCTTTTTGTCATCGATGTTAAGGACAAAGAAAATCCCTTGATTTTAAACGGTAAAGTCGTTGATCCCGACACCGTCATGCCGATGCTTTTTGCCAATGCTACGGTAACCATCCCAGCGGGTGAAAAAGAAATTTACACGGAAGGTTGTCTCTCTTTTCCCGGCGTCACGGGCGATGTCGAGCGGATTGAAAAAACAATCGTACAGTTTAGAGATGCGTCTGGTGCACCGCACACCCTCGAGTGTGCAGGCATCTTAGCTCGCTGCGTTCAACATGAACACGACCACTGCCAAGGGGTTTTATTTATCGATCGGATGACTCGCGCCCATCAATTACTCGTTTCTTCTAAAATTAAGAAACTTAAAAAGAAAACCTTGTCCGAATTAAAAAAGACTAAAACGAAGTCTTAATTTATTTCGTCGGACGAGTTGCCGGCGCACCAACGGTCTTAGTGGCATCGCGCGGCTTTGACTGTTCTTCTAATTTCAAGGAAAGCAGGCCGACTTCAATCACGTCAGAGCCACTAGCCTCACAAGAAATTTTGAACTTTTTAATCAAGTCATTCTCTTCTAAAGACGTAATTTTCCAGGTAGCCTTAGCACCATCGAGGCTGGGTGCGTCGCCCCCCAAAATATCGACGAGCGACTGGCTCGCACCGACCCCGACTTTACTGTCACTTAAACAGAGATGCTTTAAGAGTGCATTTCCGAGAAGTGAATTAGCTCGAGCGTACGATACCACCCGATCTCCCGAAGATGAAAGACGTGGTAAAAAACTTTTCTCATCACGTAAATTCACCGTAGCATTATAAACTTTGGCCACAGACTCCGAGGAATTAAAAGTAGTTAAGTACATTTCTGATCCAATCAGACGCATGGTGTAAGCATCGGCCATTCTTACCATCAACAAGGTGACGCTGTTATCAGTCGTGAGACCATAGACCTCAACCCACACCACCGTGGCATTACGCGGAGATGAAACCTTCCAATCTTTGGTTAACTGCGGTGCGGCGGCATCCGCACCCACCTTATAACTATAGCCATCCTCGGGCACTGGGGCCAAACCCGTGGCGTCAGCCTTGGTCCAAGCTGCCCGCAGTGATTCCGTCACCGCGGGGGTTTTTAAAATTTTCCCATCATTAAGAACCGTCATCGATCCAATAATGTGATGAACTTTATATCCCCCATCGCGGGCAATTTTCTGCAAGCGGACCGTCGCTAAGTTTAAACAATAACCCACCTTGGATTGGGCTAAATTCTCAGATAAATCTACTGTTTTGGTTAAATCTTTATAACGCGCCGTGGCCACGCGACGTAGCCTGTCTAAAGTGACTGCAGCCGCTGACGCCTGCGCCTTTCCTTCATCAATTATTTTTTGGGCACGCGCTTTAACTTGTTCAGGTGTTTCCTGAAAAGCTCCGGTCGTCGTGACACGGGGAGCGTTTAAAATACTGTTACCTTGCTGCAGGCGTTGCTGGCCCTTCTCTAATTGTTGTAAAGCCTTGCCCCATTCAATGACCTCACCCTGATTCGCTTTCAGGTACTGCGGCACTTCGGGATCGGGAATTAATTTAATGGGTGCTGGCGCAGTCTCGGCGGCAGCAAGAAGAGCAAAACTAGCAAGGAGTGCGTACATTTTTAAGACTCGTCGAACTTACGATTAAAAAGAGTTTCCATTTCTTCGAGGAATTGGCCGGCCTCTTTACCTTTAACCGAAAATTTTAAGCGCGAGCCTTGGCCAGCGGCCAACATCATCAGACCCATAATACTCTTTCCGTTAACCACTTCGTCGTCTTTGGAAACCGTGATCTCGAGGTCAGCATAGCGATTAGCCAGACGGACAATCTGTGCAGACGGACGCGTATGAATGCCCATTTTATTTTGGACAGTGAATTCGCGGGCAATAACCTCTAGTTTTTCTTCCATGGAATAGGGCGAAGGGGCGGGGAAAAGTATAAAGGAAGGGGCATCGGGAAGGCTAAAGGGTCAAGTCTAAACCCCTACTCTGCGGGTTCGCTTGACCTTCCCGCCCAGACTCCTCCAATCATACCCTTAAATCTGCACTCCCGTGGCCAAGCCCGCTGTCATCACCCATCCTGAATCTCTGAAAAACCCTGCAGGGCCATCGGAATATTCTAAACACCCAGTTAATAGCTCACTTACTAAAGAAGCTAAAATTGCACTCTACACCAAAATGGCACGCATCCGCCATTTTGAACAGCGCTGCATCCGCGTCTACCAACAAGGAAAAATTGGTGGCTTCCTTCACCTGTACGTTGGCCAAGAAGCCGTTGCCGCTGGAACGATTTCACTCTTAGGCAAACACGACCACATCATCACTGGCTATCGCGATCACGGACACGGTCTGATGGTCGGCATGGGCATGAAAGAATGTATGGCCGAATTAACCGGCAAAGTAACCGGATGTTCAAAAGGTAAAGGTGGCTCGATGCACTACTTCGCTCCTGATAAAAATTATTGGGGCGGTCACGGAATTGTCGGCGGTCAAGCTCCACTCGGAACAGGACTCGCTTACGCCGTAAAATACCGTGGAGAAAAAGGTTCATGCTTCACTTACATGGGTGATGGTGCCGTCAATCAAGGCGCTGTACACGAAGCTTACAACTTAGCTGCACTCTGGGACCTACCTGTGATTTTCGTCGTCGAAAATAATGGTTACTCGATGGGCACATCCCAAGAGCGCTCCACCGCACACCCGGGCTGCTTAGCTAAACGCGCCGAAGGCTACAACATGGCCTGGGATGTGATTAACGGCCACGATGTTTACGAAGTGCGCGCAAAAACCGCCACCGCCTTAAAACGTGCACACGAAGAATCCAAGCCTACCGTTTTAGAAATTTTCACCTATCGCTATTTCGGTCACTCCATGGCCGACCCCGATAAAACTTATCGCGATAAAGAAGAAATCAAAGAATACCGTGATAAAAAAGATCCAGTGTTTCTCTTTGAAAAAGAATTGCTCGCGGAAAAAGTTCTCACTCCTGAATTGGTTGAATCAATCAATGCAGCAGCTATGGAAGAAGCCGATGCCGCGGCCGCCTTCGCCGACGAATCACCGGAACCAACTCAGGCCGACATCACCAAACATATTTACTGGGAAGAAGATAATCGCAGTAAAAAAACCACCAGCAGTGGAACCATTATTTTTGAATAATTAATTTCATGGCCATTATTTCCTACAGAGAAGCACTCCGAGCCGCGATGCGCGAAGAATTAAAGCGCGATGAAAACGTTGTCATCATGGGCGAAGAAGTCGCACAGTTCAACGGAGCTTATAAAATCACCGAAGGTTTACTCAAAGAGTTTGGCCCTAAGCGCGTTGTAGATACCCCTATTTCTGAAGCAGGCTTCATCGGACTTGGCATCGGTGCATCCATGTTGGGCATTCGACCAGTCATGGAACTGATGTTCTGGTCCTTCTCGTATGTGGCCTTCGACCAAATCGTAAACAACGCCGGCAATATTCGTTACATGTCGGGCGGATTAATTAATTGTCCGATTGTGATTCGTGGACCCGCCAACGGCGGAACCAACGTCGGCGCTACCCACTCGCACACTCCCGAAGCCATTCTCGCTTCCCACCCTGGAATCAAAGTCGTTTGCCCAGCCACTCCTTACGACGCCAAGGGATTATTAAAAGCCGCTATCCGCGACAATGATCCAGTGTACGTCATGGAAAATACCATTCTTTATAACGATAAGGGCGAAGTGCCCGACGAAGATTACATCGTACCTATCGGCGTTGCAGACATTAAACGCGAAGGTACCGATCTCACGATTGTCGCCCACGGTCGCGCCGTGATTACTTCACTGAAAGCCGCTGAAATTCTTGAGCGAGAACACGGCGTCAGTGTTGAAGTCGTTGACCTGCGTTCCATTCGTCCGCTCGACGAAGAAACGATTTTAGCATCCGTACGCAAAACTCACCGGGCACTTCTGGTTGAAGAAAATAAACCCTTCTGTGGTGTTGCTGCCCAGGTGGCGTATTTAATTCAAGCGCGCGCGTTCGATGAATTGGACGCCCCCATCGGTCGAGTTTCCTCCATCGACGCTCCCCAAATCTATTCCAAAAAATTAGAGGACTTACAACTGCCCTATCCCGCTCGCGTGGTCGAAGCAGCCCTCAAAGTTCTCGCCTAATTTTCTAACACTCTTTCACCATGGCTGAAATTATTGATATGCCCAAACTTTCCGACACGATGTCGGTGGGTACACTTGTTAAATGGAATATTAAAGAAGGCCAAGTTGTCGCCTTCGGAGATATCCTCGCGGAAATCGAAACCGATAAAGCCACCATGGAACTTTCCTGCACCGTTCCAGGAACCATCTTAAAAATTTATGCATCCGCCGGAGCTCAACTTCCGGTCGGCGATCCTATTTGTGCTATTGGAAAAAAAGGTGAAGTTGCTCCCGATCCAAATACAAAATCTCCAGCGCCAAAATCAGCACCCGCTATTCCTGAGTCGACTGGCATTCCTTGTATTCCTGAAGCTCCTAAATCTTCTAACACCCCTGCCCCTGCTCAAACCGATGGCAGTCGCACCATAATTTCTCCTTACGCAAAACGTATGGCAGAAAAAGCAGCGATTAACGCCGCTTCACTTTCTGGAACTGGTCCAGGGGGTCGCATCGTCGCTCGTGATGTGGTCGCCGCAGGCTCAGCACCCGCCGCTCCCGCAGCACCCACCGGCCCTATTAATGTTGCCGTAACTCCTCCAGCTGACGGTAAAGGAATTCAAGCCGATGCCGATCAACCTGTCAGCGGAATGCGCGCCACGATTGCTCGTCGCTTAGTAGAATCAAAAAACACCGTTCCTCACTTCTACCTCGAAGTTGAAGTGGACGCCGCTCCGCTTTTAGCGATGCGCGAAACTTTAAACAAACGTCTCGCCGAAGCCGGTGGCGAATCCGCCCTAAAACTTTCGGTGAATGATTTCATCTTAAAGGCCTCAGCCGAAGCCCTGCGTAAAATTCCTGCGGTCAACGCCTCCTGGGCAGGAACCAGCATCCGCCAGCACTCCGCAGTTCATTTAGCCTTTGGTGTCGCGCTCGAAGACGGCTTAGTGACTCCCGTTATTCGCGACGCTCACTCGAAGTCGCTTAAGGAAATCGCTCTTGATGCAAAAGCACTCATCAGCAAAGCACGCGCGAAGAAACTTTCGCCCGCAGAAATGTCTGGCTCCACCTTCACTGTAACTAATCTCGG
>JBBAUU010000020.1:0-2618 GCA_040398065.1 Opitutales bacterium
TCGCACCGTTAAAAGATCCTCCCGTGAACACGACGCTCGGGGTGCTCGTGTAAACAAAGGCTTTAACTTCAAGCACTCGGGCCGCGGTGATGAGATGGTGTGTGCCAGTGATATTAGATTCTACGTAGTCTTCCCACTTTCCCCAAATGCCCGCTTTGGCAGCGACGTGAAAAATATAATCGCAACCTGCCACGGCAGCTTGCACGAATTTTTGATTCGCTAGACTCCCTTGTCTAAAATCGACTTTGTCGGCGATGGACTTGGGGAGCGGTTGACGTCCAATGACGCGCACCTCGTAACCGCGCAACAGACAGCGTTCGACGATGGCTTGGCCTAAGAAACCTCCACCACCGGTGACTAGTACGCAGGGTTTTTTCATGAAAGCTTTTTAATTTCTCGGCGAAGTTTTTGATTCCATTCGCGTGTGAGTTGCAGTCGATGAATTTTGGCGTTATGTCTGACGTCGACCGGAAGTTTTTCTTGAAAAACAATTCTTTTAACCTGGTTGGCAATGGGATGTCGGCGAGTGATTTCCCAGAGGCTTTCGGTGAGTTTTACGATCTCACCACGAGACTCAGGAAAACAACCGGGTTTGGGTTCAACGACTAAAACCGGGATTTGATTGGGGGCATTGCCAATGCCAATAAGCGCGCAACGAGCCACGTCTGCATGTTGTTGAAACGCTGGTTCAACAGATTCAGTGGTCAGAATATTTTCTGCGGTGACTACTTTTTCGATGCAGCGACCATGGAACCAGAGTCGTCCGTCTTGATCCAATCTTCCTAAATCACCCATGCGATGCCAGAGCTCGGAATCACCGTTTATTTTGGTCCGCAGCGTGGCTTCAGGATTGTGATCATAGGCATGAGTGACGCTCGGCCCGGTGACAATGATTTCGCCAATCGTATTGGGCGCGTAAACGGTAGCATCGTTAAGATTCCGAATGACGTCGCTCGTCTCTTGTATAATTTTAACTTTTACCGACGCCACGGGTTTACCCACACAGGTTCCTTGTCCGCGTAATGTCTCTGCAAAAGTTTCGTTGAGAATTTCGTTCGACTCGATGCTCGACACCGGCAGGCATTCGGTGGCACCGTAGGGAGTGTGAATTTGGCAATGCGGAGCGATTTTCTTCAGTTGTTTTAAGAGCGGAATCGGGACCGGTGCGCCTGCAATTAAAAGTCGTTTTAATAATGGCAGACTAATTTTTTGGGATTCGCAGTACTGGGCGATTTTTCCCCAGATAGCGGGCGATCCAAATGATGAAGTTACTTTCTCTGAGAGCAATGCAGACACAATCAATGCCGGATTCGCATCGGCGGGGCGAGAGGGATCGAGGAGTGGGGTGACGGTGGTTACGCCGAGAGCAGGATTAAATAAACCAAACACGGGAAGCATCGCCATGTCGACTTCACCCGGTTGAATTTGATAGGTTTTACGAACGAGAGAAATTTGCGCATCGAACATGCCATGCGTGTAACGTACGCCTTTAGGTGTTCCCGTGGAACCGGAGGTAAAAATAATCGCGGCGAGGCTAGACGCCGTGACGGGTTCGAGTGGTCGGGTCGTGGAGGTTGAACAATCGCTGAGTAATTTTTTCCAGGAACGTCCGCCCACTTTAATACGGAACGAAAGTGACTTAAATGCTTTGAATGGAAGATAGCTTAAGTAAAAAGGTTTAGACTGTGCGACGAGTGCGGTGGGAGTGGTGTTCTCGATACACTGTAACATTTTTTTCCAGCCCATACCCGGATCGATGGCGATGGGGATAGCTCCGAGTTTTAAAAGTCCAAACATGCATACGATGAGGTCATGTCCAGCGCGTACGGCGAGTAAGGTGCGGGTGCCTGCGGTGATACCTTCCGCGTGAAAGATTCGCGCCGCCGCATCGCTTTCTTGATCGAGTTTTAAAAATGAACACCAGTCGTGAATCACTCGGCCATCTTCGTTAACAGATAGTGGTGATAGCGTCGCAATCGCTTGGGGGTTGTTCAGCGCGGCATGGCGAAGGTGTCTAGCGACGTTGCTACTCGTATCGTTCATTTTCCTATAAATGAAGAAGCCCCGAAATCGGGGCTTCTGCAAGAGGACACTTTATCGATTTAGTAATCGGTCAGGGTGATGGCACCCCAAAGAAGCGTTACGCGGTCGCCCGAATTGGCACGACGAGAATAGAAGTCGTCCATTTTTAAACGAACAGTAGAATTATTGATGGCGGAGTAGGAGCCGGGTTCGACTTTAACAATGCCGAGGAAGTTATGAGCGGGTTCCATGGACACGTTTTTTCCGTGGTTAGGGGTGTCATAGCTGCTGCAACCAACCATGGCGGCAGAGGCGATGAGAGTTAAAAGAGCGATTTGCTTCATAGGGGTGTGTCTTATTTGGGGTAACCTTGGGCGGGTAGACAAGCCAGAAACCTCAAGAATTTACCCACAAATGCCAAGCGGTGACTAATTCAGGACCCCGAAAGAACCAAAGTGCTGCCGCAATAGCCATACTCGGCACAAATGGGACGCTTTCAGACTCTTTTTTGGGTCCAAAGAGGGCCAAAACGGACGGCAATTTAATGATAACGCCGATGACTGATCCACCGAACAAACAAAATAGTGCGCCTTGCC
>JBBAUU010000020.1:2628-15697 GCA_040398065.1 Opitutales bacterium
AGAGAATGATGTCGGATTCACCCACCGCTTCTTGGCCCATGATGACGCTTGCGATGGTTCGAATCCCCCAAACGAGTGCTGTTCCCACCGCGATTCCGATCAGTGAGTCCGTCGCCGAGTTTATCCGATTTATAATTTCCAGGCCGGAACCCGTTTCGCCGTGGAGTGAGGGCGCGACGATTGAAAAGAATAGTCCCAGTCCCACTAATAAGAAATTGGGCGCGTCGGGCACGAGCATGTCCTTCATGTCGCATCCCGCTAAAATAATTAACAGAGAAAGAAAGACGCAACCGATGGCGGCCTTAACCGGAGAAAGAACTAAAAAGGCAGTTACAAAAAGTAGGGCAGTGATTAATTCAACCAGAGGATACTGTATTGAAATCGTTGCTCCGCAGCATTTCGCCCGACCTCGGAGCAGTAGCCAACCGAACAATGGTACATTAAACCAGCCAGGTATTTTTTGTCCGCAGGCACAATGTGAGGGCGGGCTGATAATCGATTCACCTTTGGGCAGACGATGAATGCAGACGTTTAAGAAACTTCCCACGCAGGCGCCGATGGCTCCGATAAAAACGGCAGTGATGTTCGGATGGAGTGCCATAAAAATTTGGAAATCAATGAGCTGCATATTATTTTTCTCCGAGCGCAATGCGCATGGGTTCGTGGGGAGGAGTTATACCTGTCCAGAGTTTAAAAGCGAGCGCACCTTGCCAGCGTAGCATCGATCGACCATCGCAAGATTTAACCCCTAGTTTATTCGCTGTTTTGATTAAAGAGGTTTCATGGGCGCCGTAAGTAGTATCAAAAATAAATCCGGCATTCTTTAAAAGTGATTCGGCTAAAGGTAATGCATCGTCGGGCTTAAGGCCCAAGGTGGTGCAGTTTACGATAATCGCACCCGATTGGATGTTGCCGATTTCTTTTAGGCCAACGGCGGAAACTCGTGGGTCATTTAAAGCCTTAACTAAATTTTCAGCTTTCGTGATATCGCGGTTGGCAATCATCAAACTACGACAGTTAGCCTGAATACAGGACGCCGCAATCGCTCGAGCCGCTCCACCGGCTCCAAGAATAATGACATCTTTTTGTTTTACGCCACTGCCGGAGTATTCATTCAGTGCTTCGAGAAAACCTTGTCCGTCCGTGGTATGTCCAGCCCAGCCGTCTTGAGTGGGCACTAAGGTGTTAACCGATTCAGCTTTTTTGGCTTCGGGTGATAAACTTTTCACTAAACTCAGAGCCGCAATCTTGTGCGGAACGGTTAAGTTGAGTCCGATAAAATTTTTCGATCGCAGAACCGTGAGGGCTTGGGCGAGTTCTTCGGATTTAATATGCAGTCTTAAATATTTAACTTGCGAGAGTTGAGGATGGGTTGGGGCCAGTGATTGCAAGGCGGCATGATGCATCGCTGGACTTAGCGAATGGCTGATGGGATCGCCGAGCACCGCCAAGCAGGGATGTGGAAAATCCATGCTCAAAATTTCTTTTAATGTTATGCTATTTTCCACGTGGATAAATTAAGGGCGACTTTCGATAATATTTACAAAGCTCAGGAAGAGACGACTGTTTTTATCATCTCCGTTGGACTCAAATTGCGAGACTAGGTTTCGGCAACAGCGAGCAATCGTTTGTTCGGCGCTGATCGGCTTTAAGAAGGCATCGTCCGCGGGTAGATGGTTATTGAGCAACATTAACTGAATTTCTGAACGAGTCCGGAAGGTTCCACCTTCATAACAATCGATGAAGATAGGATTTTTATTTTTAAAAATGCCGACCATGAAGCGTCCAGGTAGGCCAACCGGTTGGACGGGGAGACTGAGGCGCTGAGCGACGAGTAAGAAGATGAGACAAAGTGAAATAGGAATACCGCGGTGCGACTTGATGACGGTTGAAAGAAAAGATGAATCGGGCTTCGAGAAGGACTCTTGGGCGCCGCGATAGCCTTCTTCGCCGAAAATTACACGACAGAGTAAGCGACACTTTTCCTGCACTGTGAGGGGCTCGGTAATGAGTTGTCTGGTGCGTTCGGCTAAATGATCCAGCTCCTCGTCGTAAGCCTTGTCGGCGAGAGTTGGGTGAATCACGCGTTCGAAGAGTAAGCAGGCTTCTTCTAAATCTTGTATGCCGCCTTTAATGTGCTCGATAAAATGGCGGGCTGCTAATTCCGATGTACGTAAATTGGAGAGGAGTGACTTGGCGTGACTCGCTAAATTTTTATTTTTAGTAAGAACTTCGAGCCAGAGTAAGCCTTCATCGCCCGCGGCTTTAATTTCGTTAATCACCGCTTCACGCACCACGGGTGAAGGGTCGTCGAGCAACCTTTCAAGGACGGCAAGTTGCTTCGTCGGCTTCATTCGATTAAATGTATCAAATCCTCTGCGATTTCGCAATACATGACTCTTGGGCGGTTTTGCGACAACTCGTCGCGAGGGTGACGGGCTGTCACTTCAGTTTGACACAGGTGTTTCTTAATTAATCAATTATATGCGTTTACACCCCTAAAATTAAGTATAATCTTATAGTAAGTCGGTTGGTCTAGTTAGTGCATAGTAATATTTATATGAGCACACCCTACGGAAATTTGACGGATAAAACTACGGAAGCTTTACAATTAGCACAGAGCGATGTCGTACAACGTCGTCATGCTGCGATTGAACCCGCGCACATTCTTTTTAGCCTCATGACTCAAGAGGGTGGAGTGGTCTCTGCGCTTTTACGTCGCGCCAATAAAGAAGAAAAAACAATCCTCTCGGCGTTGGCTGGGATTTTAGCCCGTCAACCCAAATTGGCTAACGCCAATGCACAGCCTGGATTATCCACGGAATCACAATCCGTTTTATTAAAAGCCAAAGAAGAGGCTGCGATGATGAAAGATGACTACGTCTCCGCTGAACACGTCCTGTTGGCTTTGGCGGAATCATCTTCTTTGAGCCCGATTTTCAAAGAAATTAATTTTGGTAAAGCTGCTATCATGACTGCGCTGAAAGCCGTACGCGGATCACAGCGCGTCACCACCGCGAATCCCGAAGCCACTTACGAGGCACTCAGTAAATACGGTATCAATCTAACCGAACGAGCCAGTTCAGGTAAGATGGATCCAGTAATTGGCCGCGACGAAGAAATTCGCCGTGTGATTCGTATTCTTTCTCGTCGTACTAAAAACAACCCCGTTTTAATTGGTGAACCAGGCGTGGGTAAAACTGCCGTGGTCGAAGGTCTCGCTCAACGTATTATTAGTGGCGACGTCCCTGAGGGATTAAAAAATAAAGTTATTTTCTCCTTAGATATGGGATCACTTTTAGCGGGTGCTAAATATCGCGGTGAATTTGAAGAGCGCCTCAAAGCTGTTTTAGCTGAAGTTAAATCAGCGGAAGGTGGCATCCTTCTTTTCATTGATGAAATGCATACTTTAGTCGGTGCCGGAAAAGCGGATGGCGCAATGGATGCGGCGAACTTGCTTAAGCCGATGCTGGCGCGAGGTGAATTGCATTGTATCGGAGCTACGACGCTTGATGAGTTTCGTCAGCACGTCGAAAAGGACGCGGCTCTGGAACGTCGCTTTCAACAAGTCATGGTCGAGCCTCCCAGTGTGCCCGATACAGTTTCTATTTTACGTGGATTGAAAGAACGTTTCGAAGTTCACCACGGTGTTAAGATTGAAGATGCTGCTTTAGTCGAAGCGGCAGTCTTATCCGATCGCTACATTACTTCTCGATTTTTACCCGATAAAGCGATTGATTTGGTTGATGAGGCCTGTGCACAGATTCGTACAGAAATCGATAGTGTGCCGGCGGAATTAGATATCATAAACCGAAATGTTTTAAGACTAGAGGTTGAAGAATCTGCTTTGAAAAACGAAAAAGACGACGCCTCAAAAGCTCGCTTAGGTGGATTGAAAAAAGAATTAGCCGAAGCAGGTGAATCTCAGCGGATGATGCGTAATCGCTGGGAGTCCGACAAGGCTGCTGTAACTAAAGTGCGCGCCGCTCGCGAACAACTGGATATTGCCCGTCGTGAGATGACTGATGCAGAAAGAAAAAATGATCTTAATACGATGGCGGCACTCCGCCACGGCCGTATTCCTCAATTAGAAAAAGATGTCGCGACGCTTGAGAAGTCTGCCAAAACTGGCACGGGCCTGTTTAGGGAAGTTGTAACGCCTGAAGAAATTGCCGAAGTCGTCGCGCGTTGGACGGGCGTACCAATCACTCGACTACTCGCCTCCGAACGCGAAAAAATTTTACAACTCACTACCCGCCTTCAAGAGCGGGTCGTTGGGCAAAAAGAAGCCGTATTGGCGGTCGCAGATGCGGTCCAGCGTTCACGTGCCGGTGTGCAAGATCCACGCCGTCCAGTGGGATCATTCTTATTTCTTGGACCTACGGGTGTTGGTAAAACTGAATTAGCTAAGGCCTTAGCGGTTGAACTCTTCGATAACGAAAAGTCGATGATTCGAATCGATATGTCGGAGTACATGGAGAAGCATGCCGTTTCCCGTTTAGTCGGAGCGCCTCCAGGTTATGTCGGTCACGAAGATGGCGGACAACTCACCGAGGCGATCCGTCGTCACCCTTACTGCGTTGTGTTGCTCGATGAGGTCGAAAAAGCGCACCCCGATGTATTTAATATTCTATTACAAGTTTTAGATGATGGTCGCTTGACGGATTCCCAGGGTCGCACGGTGGATTGCCGAAATGCTATTTTTATTATGACCTCGAATATCGGTAGTCGCCACATCGCGGCTTCTGCCGGTATGGGTGAGATGTCGGAAAGTGTTCGCGAGTCGGTGATGGCAGATTTACGTCAGCACTTCCGCCCTGAGTTCCTAAATCGCGTCGACGAAGTTGTTTTATTCCATCCGCTGGGCATCGATGGGGTCGCTGCTATCGCTGGATTGTTAATCAAGGATCTCAACGCGCGTCTAGCTGCGAAACGGATTCGCTTAACCTTGGATAAAAAGGTTCTGCAGTGGTTAGCCGATCGTGGATTGGATCCCGTGTATGGGGCTCGTCCGTTACGTCGATTCATTCAACGTGAAATTGAAACCCCGCTGGCTAAAGAAATTTTAGCAGGACAGATTTTGGACGGGTCATCAGTCAAAGTGACGCTGAAAGACGCTCATGTGGCCTTTGAATCTAAAGTTGGTGGGTTTTCGGATTGAAGGTTGTCCGTAGTCCGTAAATCTTCGCCTTATGGCTGCTGCGCGAATTCGTTGTGGGGTAGTGGGGACCGGTTCACTCGGTCAACATCATGCCCGTATTTACTCCACCTTACCTGATGCGGAGCTCGCGGGGATTTATGAACCCAACGATGAGCGGGCCCTGGAAATTTGTGCCAAGCACAAGTGTAAAAGATTTTTATCATTAGATGAAATGGCAGCAGCCTGTGACGCGGTCAGTGTTGTCGTCCCGACCAATTTACACGCTGAGGTTGCCATTCCACTCCTGAAAAAGGGATGTCACCTTTTAATCGAGAAGCCTTTGTGTGTGACCCTAGAAGAAGCTTCGCAGATTCTGAACGCGGCCCAAGAATCTCAGCGCATTGTTCAAGTGGGTCATATTGAGCATTATAATCCGGTGATGTCCTCTTTAGAGAAAACCGTTACCAATCCACGCTACATCACCGCCGAACGTTTGGCGCCATTCACTCCGCGTGGTACGGAGGTAGGTGTAGTGCTGGATTTAATGATTCACGATATTGGGATCGTTTTACAATTAGCTAATTCACCCGTGGAGAGAATTGATGCGGTGGGTGTATCGGTCGTCACCAAAACCGAAGATATCGCTAACGCTCGAATTCTTTTTAAGAACGGCTGTGTGGCCAATTTAAATGCGAGTCGAGTTTCGCTGAAGAAGAATCGTGAAATTCGTGTCTTCCAAAATGGCGGATACCTTTCGATTGATTTCATGGAGCAGAAAGGTCACACCGTGCGTATTGATCCTACGGTTCCTGGTGGTATCATTAAAGAAGAGATTCCGATTGAGAAGGCTGAGCCTCTCGCCGTGGAATTAAACTCATTCGTCAGCTGTGTGCGTGAAAGAAAAAGTCCGAAGGTCTCCGGTGAGTTGGGACGTAACGCTTTAGATGTCGCAATTAAAATCACGGAACAGATTCGCGCAGGAATGCAGCGTGCATGAGTTCTTTTCCCTCAATCCCAGCAAAATTTGAACGTCCACGTGCGGGCGGGATTGATGTATTGATTTTAGCCGGAGAACATTCCGGCGATCAGCATGCTGCTAAAATTGTTAAGGAGTTATTAACGAAAAATCCTCAATTGAAAATCGCTGCGTTTGGTGGACCGAGTCTCCGTGAGGCTGGAGCACAATTGCTTTTCGATATGACGGGGTTTTCCGCTGTAGGAATTGTCGAAGTTTTAGCCGCGTATCCTTTTTACAAAAAACTTTTTTCTCGGATGGTAGATTGGACAAAGGAATGGAAGCCGGGTTTGGTAATTTTAGTCGACTACCCCGGATTGAATTTACGATTTGCGAATGAATTACGTAAGGCTGGAATTTCGGTTAAGGGCGGCGGTAAAACGCAAGTGATTCAATATGTAAGCCCACAATTATGGGCCTGGAAACCTAATCGCCGATTTTCGATGGCTCGCGATTTAGATGCTCTTGGAACTATTTTTCCTTTTGAGCCAGCGGTTTACAAGGACACGAACTTAGACGCACGTTTCGTCGGCCATCCTTTTGCCGAGCCAGGTCATCATTCTAATTTATCTTACGACCCCGACGGCCCCATTTTACTTTTACCTGGAAGTCGCCCCAAGCCCGTTAAGAAAATATTCCCGACCTTGATAGAAGCCTTTGCTTTATTCCGAAAAAATTATCCAAAGAAGAGAGCGGTGGTTTTACACACGGGTGGAGCAGTACATGCGGAACTCTATCGACTCTGTGCTGAATATGGAAATCAGGCGAAGGGCATTGATTTACATCCCGTAGGTGAGGGTGATGTCGCTGCAAGCGCGGCGCTCGTCAGTTCTGGAACCATGTCATTAACCGTAGCATTAGCGGGTATTCCTGGAGCGGTGGTTTATCGAGCTAATCCGCTTACTTGGTGGGTTGGACGTCGACTCATTGCTGGGAGAATCGACAATCTGGGCATCGCGAATATTTTATTAAAACGTCAAGCCTGGCCCGAGTATTTGCAGACGGAGTGTGAACCCGAGTCTTTAGCGGAAAGACTTAAGTTATGCGTGGAAGATTCTTCGGTTCGTCAATCAGCGCAGGCCGATGCTAAAGAACTTTTCACCCTTCTCTCCGCTCAGGCGGGATCAACCCCGGTTGAGTGGATTTCCAGTTTTATAAATCCCAAGTAATTATGAAAATTATTATTTTAGGATGTGGTTATATTGGGACGGCTTTGGCTCACTTAGCAAAATCTCAGGGCCACGAAGTTGTTGGAGTGGTTCGGTCCGATAAATCAAAACAACAATTAGAGTCGTCGGGCATAGCCAGTTTGGCTTTCGATATTTCTAGTTCCGATTGGTCGATACTACCCAATGATTTTGATGCTGTGGTTTATGCAGCGAGCACGGGTGGAGGCGGTCCCGATGCGTATACTTTAGCCTATGATTTAGGGGTTAAAAATGCGATTCGTTGGGCTGAGCAAACGAAGGTGCGCTGTTTTATTTTTACAAGTTCAACGGGGGTGTATCGTCAAGACGATGGAGCCCGGCTAACCGAAGAAAGTATCGCCGGTGGAGAAACTATTGCGGATATTATTCTGGCTGGTGAAAAATCTGTTTTAAATTCCAAGATTCAAAATACGCGGGTGCTGCGACTCGGCGGGCTTTATGGTCCAGGCCGTCATCACTTGCTTAACCAACTCATGCGTGGTGAACTCGTTTTTGGTGGTCGCACGGATCACTTAATTAATTATCTGCATCGCGATGACGCAGCTAGTGCGATTTTAGCGGCTTGTTTGGGTGGTCCAACCGGTTCGCGTGTTTATAATATCACGGATGGTCATCCCGTGCGGAAAGATGAACTCATTCAGTGGACTGCAAAAAAACTCGGCAAGGGTGAGCCGATCTTTGACATCAACGCACCTGCTGGACCCAGAATGCAGCGGGGTGGCCGAACGCAGCCCAGTCGATTTATTGATAACAGCCGGGCATTGTCCGAATTAAATTGGAGGCCTCGGTTCTCCTCTATTTTTGAAGGTTTAAGCGAAATTATGGATTCGATGGGGTAATTTGCTAATTTTTAGTAAAAAATAAACAAAGCCGTCAGCTTAGTCACGCACTTGTCACATTTTAGACATACGATTGAAGTCTTAAAATGTTAAGGTTTGAGTGCATTCGCACATACTATCCTATGAACAACACCCTCAAATCCATGCTCATCGCAGCTGCAGCACTCACTGCCGCATCTTCGTTTGCGCAAGACAAAGCCACGCTCGATCTTCTCGTTAAGAAGGGCATTATCACCGCTGAAGAACGCGCTGTCGCATTACAAAGTGCTTCAGAAGCTCGTGCTGCTGCCGGTCTTAACAAGATCTTCGTTAAGGAAGACAACGCTAAGCGTTTAACCTTCTCGGGTCGTATTCAGACTCAATATGAGTCAATCGGTGGATCGATCACCAACAACGCTGGTAATAAAACAGATAAGGTTGATGTTAACAATGCTTTCATGCGTCGTCTTTACCTCGGTTTCAGAGCCGACATCGGTGAAGGCATGTCCGGTGAAATCGTTTACAACTTTGCTGATGACACTCTCGATAAAGCAATGTTCACTGCTGAAACTGGTTATGGTAACTTCGCTCTCGGTTTAGTTAAAGTTCAATGGGGTATCGAAGAAAACACCTCTTCATCCAAACTCTTAACCATTGAGCGCTCCGCCGCTAATCGTTACTGGAATGAAAGCGTTAGCAGCACCAGCACCAGCTACGGTCGCTTAGGTTTTGGCGCACGTCACACCGGTCTTCACTACACGAACAAGTTCGCCGTAGATGCAGCTCAGACGCTTGATTACGGTTTCTCTGTAGCCAATGCTATTCAGGGCGAAACTGCCACCGCCTCCAACGACATGGGCACCTTCGCTAACCTTATCTACACTTACAAGGTGTCAGATACCAGCAAGCACTCGATTGGTGTAAATTATGGTTCTGCACGTGATACACGTACCGCTCCCGGCACAGGCACAGGCGCTGGTATTAACAGTGCAAACATCTCTGGATTTAATCCTTACATCAAATCACAGTTTGGTAACCTCATCTTACAGGCTGAAATGATTGCAACCACTAACGAAGCAGTAACCGGTAGCACCCCTAATGCAGTTCAGCGTAAGCCTGAAGGATACACCGCACTCGCTGCCTACAAGTTCACTGATCAAGTTGAAGGCGTAGTTCGTTATTCACAGCTCGACACTGATGGTGCTGGTGCAGCATTCGGTGGTCTCTATCGCGACGCTAGCAACATTGTAGACGCTACAAACTCGGTATACAATAAATTCGAAAGCTACTATGTTGGCGTGAACTACTACTTCGTAGACCACAACGCTAAGATCATGCTCGGTTACGAGAATGCTAAGGCTAGCGGTTACATGACCACTATGGGTGCGACTCCCGGCACTGGTAAAGCTGACGCAGACATCTTCCGCCTCCAAGCGCAAGTTCTGTTCTAAAGTTTAAGTTTAGTTTCATAGCACTTCGAGGGCCGACGAAAGTCGGCCCTCTTTATTTTATAAATTAATTACGCGTCGGCCAACTAGGCCGCACTCATTACGACTGTTTACGACAGACGATTTTTATAATCTGCGTAACCGAATTTTCTCACTACCTGTACCTTGCCCGCTTGTGGATCATAGGTAGCAATCGCAGGCAGTGGTACACCATTAAAGGTCGTGTTCTTAACAAAAGTATAATGCGACATGTCCATGAACAGGATGCGCTGGCCGATCTGTAAGGGTGCCGCAAAAGAGTAGTCGCCAATCACATCACCCGCTAAGCAGGTTACGCTGCCTAGGCGATAAGTGTGAGGCAGGACGCCTGGCATATCAGCCCCGAGGATCTCAGCCCGGTAGGGCATCTCGAGGGTGTCAGGCATATGGTTGGTGGCGGAGACATCGATAATGGCGATATCTACGCCATTATGAACTAAGTCTAAAACAGTTCCCACGAGAACACCGGTGCCAATACCAACAGCTTCACCGGGTTCGAGGTAGACTTGAATATGTTGTCCCCACTTGGCTTTAAAGTCTTTGATAATTTTAATGAGCAGTTCGACATCGTAACCAAGGCGAGTGATGTGATGTCCGCCACCGAAGTTAACCCATTTCATTTGTGGGATGAACTCTCCGGATCTTTTTTCAAAGGCCGCCACGGTGCGCTCTAAGACATCCGCCCCTTGCTGACACATGGTATGGAAGTGCAGGCCTTCTAAGCCTTCCAGGTCGGCAGCTGATTTAATTTCTGAGCGGAGCGCGCCGAGGCGTGAACCCGAAGCACAGGGATTGTAAAGTTCGACCTCAACTTCAGCGTGTTCCGGATTAACTCTCAGGCCAAAGGAAACCTTGCGGGCTGAAGCTTTAGCTACGGCCTGATGTCGCTTCCACTGATTGATCGAATTAAAAGAAATATGGTCAGCGACTCTCAAGAGATGCAGAAACTCATCGTCTTTAAATGCCGGTGAATAGGCATGCACTTCGCCATCAAATTCTTCTCGACCTAAGAGAGCTTCGTTAATTCCGCTAGCCGTGGTGCCAGCAAGATATTGGCGAATGAGTTTAGCTTCGCTGAATTGGGCAAAACCTTTGAGTGCTAAAATAATTTTTGCGCCCGAACGGTCCATGACTCCGCGAAGAATCTTTAAATTATTTTCCAGTAAGCCGCGGTGCAGGACGTGACAGGGGCTGGGCACCTGTGAGAGGTCGATTTTTTTAAAGGCTTCGGAAAGGGGATCGGACACAGCCAATAAGTGAGGGGAGATTTATTAAGTCGCAAATAAAAAGCCCGCATTGCTGCGGGCTTTTTTAGGTTATGAAGATTTTAATTAAACGGGTAGCTCTTGGATCTGCCAAGGGAGACCACGTTTATTTAATTCTTCCATGAATGGATCAGGGTCGCACTCTTCCATATTCCAAACGCCTGGTTTGAGCCATTTACCTGTGGCAATCATCGCACCGCCAATCGCTGCAGGGACGCCTGTGGTGTAGCTAATCGCTTGGGACTTAACCTCTGCGTAACATTCTTGGTGGTCGCAGACGTTGTAGATAAATACTTTGCGTGGCTTGCCGTTCTTGGTGCCGGTAATTTCGCAACCGATACAGGTCTTGCCCTTGGTGCGTGGACCCAGTGAAGCGGGGTCGGGCAATAAGGCTTTGAGGAATTGAATCGGAACAATCGAGTGACCTTGGAATTCAATGGGGTCGATTCGAGTCATACCGACATTTTGGAGAACTTTGAGGTGGTTGAGGTAATTATCCGAGAAGGTCATGAAGAAGCGAATGCGCTTCAGACCTTTGATGTTCTTGGCTAAGGATTCTAATTCTTCGTGGAATAGAAGGTAGCTGGGTTTAGGTCCGAGTACTGGATAGTTGTAATCAACGCGCAATTTGGGGTCGAGAGGTTCGGTTTCTTTCCATTCACCCTTTTCCCAGTAACGCCCACGTTGAGTAATTTCGCGGATATTAATTTCGGGATTAAAATTGGTAGCGAAGGCATAGCCGTGGTCGCCGGCATTCGCATCCATGATATCAATAGTATCAATCGTGTCGAAGAGGTGTTTCTGGGCGTAGGCGCAGAATACATTGGTCACACCTGGGTCGAATCCAGAACCGAGTAATGCCATTAAGCCGGCCTTCTCAAAACGCTCGCGATAATTCCACTGCCAGGAATATTCAAACTTGGCTAAGTGAGGTGGTTCGTAGTTCGCGGTGTCGACGTAGTGAATGCCCGCATGCAAGCACGCGTCCATCAACGGGAGATCTTGATAGGGAAGGGCTACGTTGATGAGCAGCTCTGCACCAAAAGATTTAATGAGGGCGACGGTGGCTTGTACGTTGTCGGCATCGAGCGCAGCGGTTTTTATCGTGCGGCCTGTGGCGGCCTTCACGTCACTCGCGATGGCTTTGCATTTATTTTCATTGCGCGAGGCGAGCATGATTTCCGAAAACGCTTCCGGATGCATCGCACATTTATGGACGACGACGTTACCAACGCCACCCGCTCCAATAATCAGAACTTTTTTGCTCATAGGATACCTTATTTTCTGTCACCATCTGCGAGAGGGGAAAGAAAAAAGGATACACAGTTGGCGTTCGGCAAAAGGGTGACCCCTTGGTCGCCAGGGGCGGTCCAAGAAAATCACCCTTTTGGCTGGCGGGATGGACGGGACTCGAACCCGCGACCTCCGCAGTGACAGTGCGGCGCTCTAACCAACTGAGCTACCACCCCAGTAGCCAAAAGGAAGGGTAAGAAAGGTTTCCGCGACCCTATCTGTCAAACGGAAAACCGCTAAAAAGGTTATCTAATCTGCCCAGTTCCGGTAACTTCGAACTTCCAGGTGGTTAATTCGCGTAACCCCATAGGCCCCCGGGCGTGAAGTCGGTCGGTACTAATGCCCACTTCGGCCCCAAAGCCGAACTCCCCGCCATCCGTAAAGCGCGTACTGGCGTTCCAATAAACACAGGCACTGTCGATTTGGGCAAGAAACTGGCGAGCTACTGTCTCGTCGGAAGTAATAATCGCATCGGAGTGATGGGAACCAAAGGATTCAATATGACTGACGGCGGCTTCAAGGCCATCGATGACTTTGATATTTATAATAAGTCCAAGGTGCTCGGTACGGTAGTCTTGATCGGTGGCACGTTTCGCCGCCGAAATAAATTTCTGCGTCTGCTCACAGCCTCTGACTTCGGTTTTATGAGAACTCAAAGCGGCCCCTAACGCAGGCAGAAATTCTGCGGCGATGGATTTATCTACTAAAATAGTTTCAGCTGCATTGCACGCGCTAGGTCTTTGGCACTTGGCATTAATGATAATGCGTTCGGCCATTTTTAAATCAGCCTTAGCATGAACATAGACGTGGCAGATACCTGCGTCGTGTTTAATCACAGGTACT
>JBBAUU010000021.1:0-15043 GCA_040398065.1 Opitutales bacterium
CTGCTCGTTCTCATCAATCTCGGATTCGCCAGTTGGATGTTTCGACTTAAAGTCACCACGCAATCTAACCTCAGTAACGTTAAGCCTTTAGGATGGTTAAGTCGACTGACGCCCGAACTTTATATTTGTTTATCTCCCCTGGTGTTTGGTTTCATCGCCTGCGGTGAAAGTTTAGTGAGCCGAGCTGATCTCATTCCATTCAAAGCAGGCATTGTCCAAACTGACTTTGATCCCAATGCAAAATGGGACTCGGTTAGACTCCAAGATCACATCGAAAAAATTGAGTCGCTCACAGTTACAGCCAGTCAACCCAACGCCCAAGGTGAACGTCCCGATTTTATTTTATGGCCCGAAGCTGCCCTGCCCATCTCCTTAGCCAGTCAGCCGTACGTGAATTTGCTGACACGCTTAGCTATTAAAACTGGAACGCCTCTCATCATTGGCACAATCGATAAAGAAAAAACCGGATATACGAACAGTGTTGCTGTCATTACATCGGACGGATTGCAGCGACCGATTTATTCTAAGCGCCACCTGGTGCCCTTCGGTGAATACGTTCCCTTTGCCGATTTTCTTCCACTCAGAAAAGTTGTCCCGATCAGCGAAGACTGTGTGGCAGGGCGTGGTCCGAATTTATTTCCAATCACCAATCGCAAAGGACAAACCGCTATTGCTGGAGCATTGATCTGCTACGAAGATGTTTTCCCGGATCTCGCCCGTGAACATGCACTAGCCGGGGCAAACCTTCTCGTCGTTATAACGAACGACGCTTGGTATGGTCGGGAAGCAGGCGCCTACCAGCATAACGCTCACTCCATTTTGATAGCAGCCTCTACTGGACTACCCGTGATTCGATGCGGAAATGCTGGCTGGAGTGGAACCATCAACCGTTTTGGCCAAGCCAAAGCGATGACCCAAAATAACAGTATCTATTTTTCAGGACAATCCGTGGTTGGCCCCCTATTCACTCAAAAACATCAGCCTGAAACCTTTTGGGTACAGCACGGTGATTGGGCGATATCGATAGGCGGACTGTTTTTTGCCTTCGCCTATATTGTGCGACGAAGACAAAAAAGTGTAGACTGAAGACCTTAAAGCTTAGCGACGGCGATTACCACGCGATTCGCCACCCTCTTCGCCTTCCATATCTTCTGGGCGCTCTTCTTCGTCCCACTTCAATTCCTTATTCAGCTTATCATCATCTTCAACTTCAGGTAAGTCGGCAATTTCTTCAGCCGCTGAAGTAGGACGTGCAGGCTTATCATCATCGTCATCGTCCGTTGGCACTTCGTGTCCGGCTGGAACGAATTCTAAAATATCCGTAATTTCTTCGAAAGGATGGATATCGCGACCTTCGATTAAAGCCTGATTGCGCATATCGCCCAATTGTTCATCGACGTCCTCGATGGTTAACTTCTGCTCTAACTTGATCGTGTCATTAATAAATTTTACACGAAGACGCGTAATGTGTTCGAGAAAATCGGCGTAAGAACCTTTTTCACCGTCTTTAATATTAGGGAGAGCAAAAAGTAATTCTTCGGAGTCGAGAATATGTTCGGCCACCCGAGCGAGGCGGACGGTTTCGTCTTTATCTTTTTCGATTGAGTGAATTTGAAACGGCACAAAGGCCGCTTCCAGAATTTCATTGGAAAGACCATACTCACGAAGAGGGTCTAAATTATCGAGCACCCAAGGAAGTTGATAGGGATCAAGAATACCAAGACCGTCTGGCTCATAATGTTTGGGATCAGAATTTTCTTTTACCCACCAGCGATTGCTATCTTTTTTGAGTCTAATGGTGCACCACGTGAGCTTGGATGAGGTAAGGGCCATGGGGGAATGGATTTGTGGAAGTTCTGCGGAGAGTCAAGAGGGGTTGAAACATTGTTTCGCTATCGAGATGTTCTCCGCTTCCCTTTGGTCTTATAACAGTTTATAGATTTACTATGTCAATTTTGTACGAAAAAGTCCTATCTAAGGCCTTTTATGCTATGGACCCCGAAACGGCCCATCAATGCGGACTACGCGGAATGGGACTAATCGGAAGCATCGCCCCGCTCCGCTGGCTCATGGAACGTGGACTTTCTCCTGAGGGAGCAAAACCAGTTAATGTTTTCGGTTTAAAGTTCCCTAATCACGTGGGACTAGCAGCTGGATTTGATAAAGATGGATTGGGCTGGCGCGGAGCCGCCGCCTTAGGCTTTGGTCACGTAGAAGTAGGTACTGTGACACGACACGCCCAAGCCGGAAATGAAAAGCCACGTGTGTGGCGTTATCCCCAAATCAAAACCATCGTGAACGCTTATGGCTTTCCCAATTTGGGCGCCGAAGCTCTCCGCAACCGTTTGAAGAATCAACCAGGTCGCGGCCAACGCATCTGCCCTCTCGGCATCAATATCGGAAAATCCAAAATCACTCCGCTCGAAGAAGCCCAAGAGGATTATTTATTTTCGTTCAAACTGCTGGCGCCTTACGCGGATTACTTGGTCGTCAATATCAGCAGCCCGAACACACCTGGACTACGCGCCCTCCAAGATCGTGCACCACTGGTTAAACTTCTTAGAACCCTCGCAGCAGAAAATAAAAATACTTTAGGCGGTCCCGTACCTTTGCTTTTAAAAGTCGCCCCCGATTTAAATCCGGCACAACTGGAAGATATTCTAAGTGTCGTGAGTGAAACTAAATTTGCCGGCATCATCGCCACCAATACGACTATTACTCGCCCCCACGGCACTGAAGCGTGCGAAACGCGCGGTGGCTTGAGCGGAAAACCTCTGCTCGAAAAATCTCTTCAGGTCGTAAGATTTTTAAGTAAGACCTCGAACGGAAAAATTCCGATCATCGGTTGTGGCGGAATCACCTCTGCTGAAGATGCAGGCCGATTCATGGACGAAGGCGCCTGCCTCGTTCAAGTGTACTCGGGATTGGTTTTCCGTGGACCAGGCTTAGCCAAAGAAATCGCCCAAGGGCTTTCGTGGCGTCAGCGCAGCTGGATTTAATTAAAGTTAAATTATTTTTTAACCTTAACGGGGACGTGCACTTCGGACTGTTTTAAGAAAAACGGCACGAAAGGACTATTCCAATAAACTCCGTAGGGCTCGCCCATGACCTCCAGTTGCGACTGAGTTTTCAACCAGTCCTGTAAACGCGCTAATCCCTCCTCGTAGTTTTCTTTCGAGTAAGATCCACGAATGCCAATCGCTGCGACGGTTCGAGCGGGTAGATTCAGTAATTCAACTTCTGCACCTGGTTTCAAATCGGTGCGCACTGCGGAAGTTGCATCCATATAAAAAATCATCACTCCCGGATTAATTTTTGCCTCCACGGGCGCCGTCATGGGAATTTCTTTTTCACGAATATAATTAAAAAGTTTTCCAAAAAGTTTATTGTTGGCTGAGAAGTAAGGCTGTTCCGATTTTGAGATCATTAAGCGTGCCGCTGGTAACTCTTTAATCTCGATTTGTCCGGGTGACGTCCGGGCATAGGCTTCCCCTTCGGTGGCACTCGCAAAACTCGGGATAATAGATGTCATTATGATAAGAAATTGGGGTAGTTTCATAACTATTAACTTATCCCAAAAATCAAGGTTTGCAAACCCACTCACACGATTGACGCTTGGGGCCTATTCGGTATTAAAGATTCTGTTAAAAACATGCCCAATCTTAACCCCAAAACTTCATTCGGATCACGCCTCGGTCATAATTTCCTGACCGGCATGTTCCTGGTTTTGCCGATTGGACTAACTCTTTACGTCGTTACCATTTTAATCGGACTCGTCGCTTCACCAGTTCAGACGTTAATTCAAAATTTATTACCCTTTTTCTATGACGAAAATGCGAAGCTGCCCGATTTCCAATCTGGACCGGCCCACGCCGCCCTCGTTCTAATTTCGGCACTCATCATGGCCGTCATCCTGATTGTACTCGGATGGCTCTCCAAACGTATTTTTGGAAAAATATTTAATACCTGGGTTAATAATATTGTTGAGCGCATGCCTGGACTAGGCGCCCTCTACAATACTATCCGCCAAATGGTCGACGCGTTGAGCGGAAGAAATAAAGATACCTTCCGACGTGTAGTGCTGGTGCAATACCCACGCCCCGACTGCTGGTGTATCGCCTTCATCACCCATGAACAGCCCACAGCACTCTCCGAAGCTATCGGCGAAAAAGTGGTTAATGTCTTTGTGCCCTCTGCCCCCGCCCCCACAGCTGGATTCGTCCTTCAAGTTAAAGCCAGCGAAATTAAGGAAACGAATTTTACCGTCACGGAAGCACTGGGACTGCTAATGAGTTTCGGTTCCGTCATACCTCAGCCCAAAATTAAAGAGTAATTAAGAATGTCATCGGCCACCCTGCGCTGTCTCATTCTCGGACGTGATCCTTCGGGAGAATCTCACACTCTTTTAACCTTCCTTGAACCTCACCAAGGTTTGGACCGTTGCTTAATTCGTCTCACGCGAAGTAAAACCACCACGGCTCCCGATTTATTTGATGAGTGTGAAATTCAAATCGAAAAATCCAAAGATGGCGGCACGCGCTTCGCTAAAGATTATCGATTAATCACCCGCCACCAAGGCATCGCCAAAAATCACCGTACCCTCGAGCGCGCTTGTCGCCTCGCTTCGATGATTCGAAAAAATCCACCTCCGCCTGAGTCAGCCCCAGTCTGCTATCGCATCGCTCTCGAAACCTTTGCCGCCATGGCCGAACGCCCACGCCCCGATGCCGCTTATTTTAAAGGGCTTTGGTTGATCATTAAAGATGGTGGCTGGCCCGTCCATGAACAGTGGCTAGCCCATTTAGGCAACCGACAAGACTTAGCCGGAAGCATACTCACGCAACCCCTCGATGCTCAAACCTGCGACGAGGAAACCGTCGCCAAACTCTCGACCGATTTAGAACATTGGGCCGCCGGAGAAATTCACTTCGTTCTGCCGTAATGCGTATTGATATTAAAACCAAACGCATTGAGGTCAGCGCCCAAGAGTTTGCTACATTTCGACCCGGACCCACCGCAGGCTCAGGCAACTCACCTTGGCGCGCGGAAGCGGGTCGCCAATGGCACGAGACCCTTCGCCTCCATGCTGATGCCGAAAATAATCAGTGGGAATTTGAAAAGTCGATCGCCTGCGAAATCAAAATTCTCGGTTGGATTGTTTGTATCACCGGGCGAACGGATCAATGGCGCGAAGAAAATGGTGCCGTCACCATCCGCGAAATTAAAACGGTCACGCTATCATTACCCCGCAAAACCGAATTTCTACGCGAACGTTATCCTCATCATTTTCTGCAACTTGGTATCTATTGTCACGCCGCACGGATTCTACCAAATATTAAAAGTGTCGTGGGTGAACTCATTTTTGTTGATCCCAAAGATGGCACTAAACAAACGCTACCTTTACCCGATAGCGCCGAAAGCGATTTATTAAATCAGGCCGAAGTTCTTGCGAGCCATGCGGAAAATCGTCGCGCCAGCCACGCCCGTTTATTACTTCTCCCTGATCGTTTACCTTTTAAAGACGCACCCCGAATTGAATGGCTACAGGCCTGCGCCGATCTCGATCAAGCCGCACTTGAATCTCCGATACGCCTGATGGTCGCCCCCACTGGCTTCGGTAAAACGTCCGCCGCCCTTCGTCATGGCCTCACACTCCTACGCAGCGGACGCGTAGGACGCTTGCTTTATTTAACGGGTAAAGGAACCGGACAGTTACAAGTTTTGGCTGAGCTAAGACGCTTGGCAAAATCGAATGAACTCAGTGGCATGGTTCTTCGTCCACGTAGTGAACATGAAATCGATGGCTTAACCGATGACCCAGAAGAAATCCGTAAAAATTGGGCCCGCGCCGCCATCGATCCTCAAGCCCTCCTCGCAGAGGGTGCAGAATTAAGACGGATTAGAGAAATAGGAAAAATGGCCGGCGTGCCTCCGTGGGATATTACCAAAGCGATGCTGGGTCATGCCGACGTCATTATTTGCGATTATAATTATGTGTTCTCGCCACGTAATCGCTCCGCCCTCGAAACGATTCCTGGTTGGAACGACCACGACACGATGCTGATTGTCGATGAAGCTCACAACCTTCCCGAACGTGCTGCTGAATGTCTATCACTTCGTGATGACGCTCAATCAGCGAGTGATTTTAGTTTCACCTTAACCAAGTTTCGCGCACCCGAACCGTGGTGCCTAGCCACCCAAGCTTGGGCTGATTTCGTGAGGCGACTTCCTAAAGCCGATACTTTATCGCCCGATGACCGTCTCGAAGCAATGGCGCTGACCGAGAAACTTGCACCGCTGGGCGGAACCTTCCCTATTGATTTAGATAGTCTACCCGAAGAAGCGCGTAATGCCGTTTGGAGTGCGACACTTTGGTCGCAAAGACTGGAAGAGGCCGACCTTGGCTGGCTTCTGTGGTCACCCAACGCCGGACAAATCAATCTGGATTGTTTAACGGCCGCCAAAGCCACCGGCGAAAGGCTGCAATCGTTTGCTCACGTCATACTCATGACCGCAACGCCCGGGCCTCGCGGCGCCCTCGCCTCAGAATGTGGATTAAACAATGATCACATTATGCGCGTCGACGCCCTCGCACCGTGGCGACAAGGTGCTTACACGGTCGCGATTGATGGCCGCATTGATACGCGCTTAAAAACTCGCGAAAGCCACCACCAGCGCACCGCTCAATCATTAATTAAACTTTCTGAAGAAGGCTCCGTCGCCGCGTTCTTCCCCTCATACAAATATGCTGAAGCGATCGTTGAAGAAATTAAGAAAATAAATTCCGAAACATCCATTGCCTTACAACCGCGTGGACTCGGACCCGACGGCACCGCGCGCTTCGTCGACGACTCACTGCGAACATCGACCATCCTTTGCCTAATCCTCGGCGGATCACTGGGCGAAGGTGTTGATTTGCTCGGTGGAAAAATTCGCTCGGCCGTTGTGATTGGCCCCGCACTTCCTGAAGTGAATGCACTCCAAGAAGCTCGCCGGAAAATGTTCGTCGAAGACGGCGCCGAAGACGCGTTCGCCCTCGCTTATGTGCGTCCAGGTATGCGCAAAGTAAATCAGGCCTTAGGTCGACTCGTACGAGCTCCGGGGCACACTGCCCGCGTTCTCCTCCACTGCCGACGCTTCGCTGACGAGACTTATAAAAATCTCTTATCCAGCGAATACGGCGACCCAGAAGTTCTCATCAACGACGAGAGCTTCCAGGACTGGGTTAAGAAAAGTTAAACTTTTCCGAAAACGCGCGACATCGGGAAGCGAACCTTCTTCATCCCTGCATATTTATCGTCGGCCGAACGGTATCCCACTGCACAACCTACCAAGGTTTCGTATCCGCTTCCTTTTAATCCCAAAATATCATCATAAGCCGCCGCATCAATACCTTCTAACGCACAGGTATCCACACCGATCATCGCAGCAGCAGCCATGAATTGGCCGAGAGCAATATAAACCTGACGAGCCGCCCATTCTTTTTGAGCAGTGGCATCTTTTCCTTTAACCACACCACCGAGCATCATTTGACGGTAGGGTTCAATTTTATCTGCCTCAACTTTACGCTCTGAAACCATTAAATCGAAAAAATCTTGCACATCTTTTTCCGTCATTTCACTTCGGCGCGTAAATACAACTAAGTGAGAAGCATCCGTCACTTGCGATTGATTCCAGGAAACGGGACGTAACTTCGCGCGAATTTCTGGATTTTCCACAATTAAAAATCTCCAAGGCTGCAGGCCGTAGGATGACGGTGCTAACTGCAGAGATTTTTCTAACGCCGACCAAGTAGCGGCAGGCAATTTTTTAGTATCAAAAAGTTTGGTCGCGTAGCGCCATTCTAAAGCTGAAATTAATTGGTCAGGAGATGAAACGGGTTGCATAGTACGCACATACAACCCGGTTCGAATTTCTTGTCAAACTAGCCCGGAGACAAAACGCCCTTAGTGAGCAATAGTTGTCGCTGGGTTCGCTCAGCAAACTCACGACTATGCGTCACCAAAATCAGGGCCATTTGCTTTTTCGCGACAATACCGAGTAATAAATTGATAATCTGCTGGCCGGTAGCCTCGTCCAAGTTACCCGTGGGCTCATCCGCGAGAACGATGGTCGGATCATTAATTAGAGCACGGGCAATAGCCACACGCTGACATTCCCCGCCCGAGAGTTGGGATGGATAGTGATTCAAGCGTGAACCGAGGCCGACGGATTCAATCAGCGTACGGGCTTTGAATTCTGCATCAGGCGTACCCAAAATTTTGGCCGCTAACATCACATTTTCTAATGTATTCAACTCGGGCATGAGTTGGAAATTCTGAAAAACAAATCCGACGCCATGCCCTAAATGTAAATGCGGAGAAACGAGGCCTTGAGATTTTAAATCAATCAAGACTTCACCCGCGTCAGGTGCTTCAAGCCCACCTAGTAATTGTAAGAGCGTCGTCTTGCCCGATCCCGAAAGTCCACGAATGGAAACTGATTCACCTTCATTAACGGTTAAGTTAATCGAACGTAAAACATCGAGCGAACCCGCGGCCGTGGAGAAAGATTTTTTAAGATCTTTAGCTTCTAAGAGAACTTTAGACATGGCGCATGGCCTCCGAAGGTTTGCGGCTGGCGGCCCAAATGGCGGGTACCAATCCAGCGAGCGTAGTGACTAATAAGGTAAATCCAGCCGCAACGATAAAGTCGGAGTTATCATAGTGTAACGGAACTTTAGAGAACTGATAAACATTCGCAACCATGTCTCCGTTGCCGAAAACTTTATTAATCATCGTTAAAATATTTTCACGTAATGCTAAAATCATCCAAGTGAGCGCAAAGCCTAGGAGCGTGCCGAGGAGTCCGATCATCAAACCTTGAATGCCGAATAACGCGACGATTTGCCAGCGTCGCGCACCCATCGAAACTAAAACACCGACTTCGCGTGTACGACGAATCACGGCAGAGAAGAGTGTACTACCAATAGAAAACGATGCGACTAAAGTAATAATGAACATTAAAAAGAAGAGCATCGTTTTTTCGAAACGAATCGCTTCTAAGAAATTTTTCTTAATTTCCTGCCAAGGGACAAAATGCATTTCCGGGCTGTCGACATTCAAGCGTGCCGCAATCGCCGGAGCGTCATTCGGATTCCTAAATCGTAAAGTAATGCCATGAGCCTGTGAGCCCATCGCCCAGAGTTCACGAAAACGACGGATGGGAATAATCGCCGCACGGTCATCGATCTCAGTAAATCCAGTTCGGACGATTCCACAGACTTCAAGTTCTGCTGGTAAAGGGGCCTGCCCTTTTTCGGCCAACTCAGCCATCGCGGGTGACCACAGTTCAATTTTATCTCCAATATTAACGCGTAATGTTTTTGCTAAACCATAGCCTAAAATCACCCGTCCATCATCCAGATCATCAAACGAGCCAGCCACAATATACGGACGAGCGGGTTGTTCTTTGACACTTAAATCAATACCACGAACAAAGGCGACGCCTGAAAATTTTCCCTGTCGGGATAATGCCGGGCCTTCCGTAAAAGCTGCCGCATTCAGGACTTCATCATCCTTACGTAATTTTTTTACGAGCTCGGCTGGATTCGCAATCGTGTTACGGGTGAGCACAACGCAGTCACCAAACGATTCTCGGATTCGCAAACGATGCTCTTCCCCAAATCCATTCATGACCGTCTGGACAACGAGCAAGGCCGCAACCCCCAGACCTACACCCAAGATAGAAACAATCGCAAACGCAGGAAAACGCTTTCCTGGCTGAAAGAGTTGACGAAGGGCGATTTGAAGAAACCAGGGCAAGTTAAGTGCTTAAGCGTTTTTATCGGGACCCAAAGTTGGGAAGAGAATCACATCACGAATGTTAGCGGCACCGGTGAGCAGAATGACCAAGCGATCAATACCAATACCTAAGCCACCCGCGGGAGGCATACCATGCTCGAGCGCTAAAAGAAAATCTTCGTCGATTTTCTGAGTTTCCGCTCCGGCCTGTATTTCCAACATCTTTCTTTGCACACCCGGATCGTTTTGCTCCGAATAAGCAGGGGCAATTTCTTGTCCGTTGATACAAAGCTCAAAAACATCGATGGTGGAATCATCACCCACGGTAACCTTAGCCAACGGACATAACTCTTTAGGAATATGTGTCACAAAGGTCGGCTGTAATAAAGTAGGCTCAATGAGCTTTCCGAAAATTTCGTTGGTTACTTCAAAGTCTTCCCAGTCGGTGCGCGGTTCTTCGAGACCCAGTTTCTTACACGCTGCAATTTTCTCTTCTTTGCTACGCGAGAACCATTGAGCGTCGCCCGTGCGTTCGATGATTAAATCTTTATACTTAGCTTCGCGCCACTCACCACCGAGTTCGATGGCTACACCATCAGGACGCGTGACGATTGTCTGACCTAAAACTTCTTTGCACACCGTCTGAATCAGACTGCGTACTAATTCCATCATACCACGATAATCAGTATAGGCCTGATAAGCTTCGAGCATCGTGAATTCTGGACTGTGCTTAATGGAAACACCTTCATTGCGGAAAACGCGGCCGATTTCGAATACGCGATCCATACCGCCAACCAAACAGCGTTTTAGGTGCAATTCTAGGGCAATCCGTAAGTAAAAATCACAATCGAGCGCGTTGGAATGTGTTTCAAAGGGACGCGCCGCCGCACCACCAGCCACGGAGTGCAGAGCGGGGGTTTCTACTTCAGTGAATTGGCGACTCCATAAAAATTTACGGATCGATTCAATCACGCGACTGCGAATTAAAAGTCGATTGCGCGATTCTTCATTCACCACTAAATCGAGATAACGCTGACGGTAAATTTTTTCTGCATCTGTCAACCCCGCCCACTTCTCAGGCAAAGGACGAACGGCTTTAGAAACCAAACCGTAATCTGCTGCACGGACGGTTACTTCACCGGTCTTCGTTCTAAATAATTTTCCGCGAACGCCAATGAAGTCGCCCAAGTCTACCAGTTTTTTGAAATGGGTATCGTAGCGCTCCGTTAAAGCATCACGCGTAAAGTAACACTGTTGAATGCCGGCACGATCGAGAATCTTAACAAAGCTCGCTTTGCCCATGACGCGAATCGCGACGACGCGACCGGCGATGGAGACCTCGGGGCCTTCTTCAATACCCTCGGGTAGAAGCTTAGCACATTCACTAGAAATATGTGACTGATTCCAGTTAGCGCGGAATGGGTCTTCTCCATTTGCACGAAGTTGAGCAAGTTTCTCTAAACGAACTGCATGGAGGTCGTGTGAGATGGCATTAAGGTCGGGCTTATCACTCATATTAACACCTTTAGGGGTGTCTTTTGGGGGGCGGGCTGGCAAGGGCGAAAGGTTCAAAAATCACCCGCCTTTCCGTATTGCCGATGGGGGTGCATCAAGGTTAACCCTCAATCCATGAAGGCCTATCTAGATTTACTTCGTCATGTCCGCCAAACGGGCGAAGTACGCAAAGACCGAACAGGCGTTGGCACCCTCGGAATTTTTGGAGCCCAACTGCGTTTCGACCTCGCCCAAGGCTTCCCGTTAGTCACCACCAAAAAAGTTCATACTAAATCTATCATTCAAGAACTTCTGTGGTTTTTAGCCGGACGTACCGACAACGCGTGGCTCACCGAAAGAGGAGTAAGTATTTGGAACGAATGGGCCACCGCCGAACAGTGTGCAAAGTTCGGTCGCGGCGAAGGTGAACTCGGACCAGTCTACGGACATCAATGGAGAAATTTTGGTGCAACGAAAAAAGCCGATGGCACATATAACTCCGACGGCGTTGACCAAATCAAACTACTGATTGAACAACTGAAAAAAAATCCTGCGAGCCGTCGACATCTCGTCACCGGATGGAATCCACTCGAAGCTGATAAAGTCGCCCTCCCACCCTGCCATACCCTTTATCAATTTCACGTTTCCACCGATAATCGTTTAAGCTGTCAACTCTATCAACGCAGCGCTGATTTATTTTTAGGTGTGCCCTTCAACATCGCTAGTTACTCGTTACTCACACACATGATTGCTCAAGTGACAGGCTTAAAACCTGGACACTTTGTACACACTTTTGGCGATGCGCATATTTATTCGAATCACCTCGAACAGGTTGATTTACAATGCTCGCGTGAGCCTCGACCCCTCCCGCGCTTAATTTTAAATCCTGAAATTAAAGATTTATTCGACTTTAAATATGAGGATATAACCATCGAAGGTTACGATCCTCATCCGGGCATTAAAGCACCCGTTGCTATTTAATTTTGTGAATTTTTTTGGACGTCCACTCATCGCAATCGCTGCCGTTGGAAAAAACCGTGCCATCGGTTTAAATAATCAACTGCCTTGGCGCATTCCTGAGGACTTCGCGTTCTTCAAAAAAACCACCATGGGCCAAGCGATGCTTATGGGACGTAAAACTTATGAATCCATCGGTCGTCCCCTTCCCGGTCGCACCACCATTGTTCTCAGTCGACAAGGTTTCACCGCCCAGGGTGTGTTAACTGCAAAGTCTTGGGCTGAAGCGGCACAGTTGGCTCCCGATCAAACACTTTTTCTCGCTGGCGGAGCTGCACTTTACGCAGAAGCCCTTCCCTGGTGCAGTGAATTAATCATCACGCATGTAAATTTGGAGCCAGCGGCCGATGCGTTTTTCCCCGATTGGACAAAACTTTTTGACGAAGGTGAAGTGATCGAATCCCACGCCCAATGTGTGATGCGGAAACACTTTCCTCTTAAAAATCGCTGAGATTTACGCACCCGTTGGCTCGACGTAAAATCAGCCAGCCTGACAACCTAAAAAACTTTGAAAATTTAGGTTAAAAATGCGTTTTTCTCCTTTCCAACAAGCCCCCCTCTCCTAGGTTCGAACCATGCCTGACGGACTATTTATATTTTTTGCCGCGCTGACAATCGGTGCAGCCGCTCTTCTGGTTCTAAGTCGCAATGCAGTGACCTCCGCTATGGGGATGATTTTGGCCCTCGTCGGTGTCGCGGCTGACTTCTTCCTGCTCGATGCTTACTTCCTCGGCGTCCTTCAAGTACTCGTCTACGCCGGCGCCGTCATGGTGCTCTTCCTTTTCATCATCATGTTACTTTCGGATACAGAAGAAAATCCTGCGGTCTATCCCTGGCGCCGTGCACTGACCGGTCTAGCCGTTTTCTTTTTCTTAGCCGCGGGCGTCATCTGGCTCTTCGTTTGGTCAGGAGCCGTTCCCTCCAACCAAGTTCAATTCGCTCCGCCAGAAGTTTCTAACGATCCGTTAGTCTTCACCACCGCCGCCAAATCTTTCGGTCGATTACTTTATACGAAATATTTACTGCCTCTGGAAATTTCTGGATTCCTTTTACTCGTCGCACTCGTCGGCGTGGTTTCGATCAGCAAAGATTCCAAAATCCAAAGCTAATAAAACACTATGGAACACACGACCCTTTCTCACCATCTGTTACTCGCGGGGATGCTCTTTGTGATTGGACTCTCCGGAGTTTTAATCCGTCGCAATCTTCTCGTGGTCTATATGTGCCTCGAGTTGATGCTCACCGCCTCAACCTTAGCCCTCGTCGCCTTCTCCCGTTTTAACAACACGATGGATGGTGCGATTTTCGTTTTCTTCATCATCACCGTCGCCGCTGCTGAAGTTGCCGTTGGACTCGCGCTGATCGTCGCCCTCTTCCGCCAACGCCAAACGGTTAGTTCGGAAAAACTCACCACCCTCAGCGACTAATTTGCAATGAACTCTGTTTCTCTTTTACACTGGATTTTATTTCTTCCGCTAGGCGCAGCAGCCTTTTCGGCTCTCTTCCTTCGCCGTCAGAGTGCATTCGCCGCCTGGCTCTCAACCCTGACCGCTTTTATCATCGCGGGTCTCGCGCTCACCATCCTTACCCAAACTTCTGAAGACATCAAATGGCATTACGAGCTCGGTAAAATCGGCGGAATCTCCTTAGGCTTTGGTTACTTAATCGATGCCCATGCGCGCTTAATGTTATTCGTCGTTTCGTTCGTCGCCGCTTGGATTCATTTATTTTCTGTCGGTTACATGAAAGAAGATGACGCTCGCGGACGTTTCTTCGCCGGACTTTCCATCTTCATGTTTTCGATTCTCGGCATCGTCGTCGCCGATAATTTATTAATGACTTTTATTTTCTGGGAACTGGTTGGTTTTAGTTCCTACATGCTCATCGCTCACTATTTTGATACCGATTTTGCAGCCGAGGCTTCCAAAAAAGCATTTATCACGAATCGCATTGGTGATCTAGGATTCATCTTGGGCATCGCACTTTGCTTAAAACTTTACGGTACACTGGATTTCGCTGAATTGAAATTACAAGCGGGTTCAGCCGTTCCGATTGCCCTCGGACTTTTATTAATGTGCGGCTTTCTCGGAAAATCCGCCCAGTTCCCATTACATGTTTGGTTAACGGACGCGATGGCAGGTCCCACTCCCGTCTCTGCACTCATTCACGCAGCGACGATGGTGGCAGCTGGTGTTTATTTCATGGCGCGGATCAGTTTCCTGCTCGCTCCGGAAGTTCTTCATTGGATCGCAATCTCGGGTGCTGGCATGGCCGCGCTCGCTGGACTTTGTGCACTCGCCCAAACCGATATCAAAAAATCTTTGGCTTACTCTACCCTTGCTCACCTCGGCATCATGGGTTGCGCGATTGGACTCGGACATCCTGAACTCGCCGTATTGCACATGGCCATGCACGCCTTTTTCAAAGCTACCTTATTCTTGGGCGCTGGTTCCGTGATTCACGGATGTCACCACGAACAAGATATGTTAAAGATGGGCGGCTTGCTGAAAAAAATGCCGATCACCTCAGCGACTTTTATCGCAGCAACTCTTTCTAATTGTGCAGTTCCCTTCTTTGCAGGTTGGTATTCAAAAGACGCTATCATTGAAGCAGCTTGGCACGGCGGACACTTCACTGTTTTTGGTTTCCTCGCCCTCGCCGCCATTGCGACGTGCTTATACAGCGGGCGCATGATTCGTTTGGTATTCATGGGTGCACCTAATTCCAAGGCCGCCACTCACGCTCATGAG
>JBBAUU010000022.1:0-15009 GCA_040398065.1 Opitutales bacterium
CGCCCGCCGCGTCATCCACCGTACGTGCAATGACCGTGATTTTAAAATCAGTATCTAATTTTACGAGCAAAGTGTTACCGCCGGAAACGACTAAACCGAGGTGTGGTAATAATTCGGCGCGTGCTTTGGAAAATTGTGAGGGATTGGCTGCATGCAGATTGATGAAGACCGAATGAACGTGAGCGCGGAGGTGGTTGACGGTTTGGATGGGGCAACCGAGTGCGACAGATAAGGCGCGAGCCATACTGATGCCCATCGAGAGGCAGGGGAGTAGTCCTGGTCCACGGGTGACGGCCAGGGTAGTTATATTTGGAATATCAGCACGAAATTCTTCGAGGAGTAAAGGTAGGGCGGAGAGATGCATGCGGCTGGCGAGATCGGGAACGACTCCACCGAATTTCTCGTGAGCAGCGGCTTGAGAACTAATGATTTCGCGAGCGATTCCCTGGGTGGGATCGAACAAAGCGAGGGCGGACTCATCGCAGGAACTTTCGATAGCTAAAATCATCTTTAATGAATACAGCCGAAAAACTCTTTCGGCTCAACCCTGTTTCGTCTGGCGGAAGTCAAAACACTGGTTAACGATTAAATAGATGGAAAATCAGGAACGTCATCGGGCGATAGTCGAGGTCTTGCGTGCTGAGGCACAGCAAGGTCTGGTGCCCTTTGTCCGTTGCGTGGAGCTGGCTCTTTATCATCCAAAATGGGGCTATTATCAGGCAAATCGTGCACGTGTGGGCAAGAGTACGGGGACGGATTTTACGACGGCGGCGGCGCTGGGAAGCATGTTCGGCGAACTCATTGCCTCGGCGGCGGAAACGCTCGTTGGAAATACAAGAGATTATGCATTGGTTGAGATGGGGGCTGAGCCCGGCCAGAAACATTTCGATACGGTGCGTGATCGATTTTCGGAAATTAAAACTTTTCGTTTAGGTGATAAAATCAATCTACCGTCGAAATTTATTTTAGTGGCGAATGAGTTACTCGATGCGCAGCCCTTTAATCGTTTTATTTTTACTAACGGAAATTGGCGTGAATTAGGAGTGCGTGTGGATGGTGCCGAATTAACCGTGGAGCCACTTCCGGAATTTTCTTCGGCACTCGCTAAGGAATTTGCGAGTACATTGCCTGAAGCGACTGAAGGATGGATCATCGATGCGCCGTTGGCGGCGGAGACGCTTTGTCGGGAGATTTTAAAACAAAGGTGGGCGGGGGCGGTGATCTTTTTAGATTATGGTAAGACCGTGGCTCAATGTTTAGAGTCATCACCCGCGGGTACGGCTCGTTCTTATTATCGCCACCAGATGTCGGGCGATATTTTGACGCAACTCGGGTCGCAAGATTTGACCTGTCACGTGTTGTGGGATCGAATCACCTCCGTATTGATTGAGCAGGGTTTGAAAACTGTGCAGCTCGACCGTCAGGAGGCCTTTTTCGTGAAGTATGCGGGACGGGAAATGGAACGAATTGCGTTATCGGGGTCGACCGACCTGACCTCGCGTCTGCGGGCGTTGACGCATCCGGCACACTTTGGTGCGAAGTTCCAAGTTTTGCACGGTATTCGCTAAAATAAATTAACATTTCTGAAGCTCTCACTCGACCTTAGCGGAACAAACGTTTGAGTTAGTTGTAACTCTCCTGTGCGCATGCGGTCCCGCTATCTTTATATTATCGTTCTTATTTTTGGTGCCTCACTTTGTCAGGCGAAAAATGTGTTAATTCAGGATTTTGAAGGGGATGGTTTTGATAGTTGGCAGACTGCAGGTACTGCCTTCGGTTTATCGCCTGTGGCTGGAAAAATGGATGGATTAGATGGAGAGCTTCGTGGGTATTCTGGAAATGCGTTAGGTTGCTCGGCTAATGGTGGCTACGCTGCCACGGGTTCGCTGACATCACCGGAAATTACGATTAGCCATCCGTACATTGCCTTCTTGGTGGGTGGTGGAAGTAAACTTAACACTTTGGCCGTGCAGTTGATTGTAGATAATAAAGTAGTGCGTAGGGCCACCGGACACAACGGACTCACTCTACGAACGATTGTTTGGAATGTCGCAGAATTTAAGGATCAAAAAGCATTTATACGTATTCTCGACGAAGAAAAAGGTGATTGGGGATTTATTGCGGCGGATAGATTTGTTTTTTCTTTAACCGAAAACCCGACACTCCCCATGAGTGGACGCCCCAAGCCTCGGCTTGATGGTAATTTGATTCCGGTGCCCAACGAGGCGAGTGCAGCGACTTTACCTGGCCTCAAGATGTCCGTCGTCGCCAGTCATGCGGCTACGGGCGTTAGTTCGCCCACTTCATTTTCAATCGCACCTGATGGTCGCCTTTTCGTTGCGGAGACTCATCGTTACCATCGCGGTATCGAAGATGATCGAGCCAATCTTTACTGGTATCACGAAGATTTAGCTAATAGCACCATCGCGGATCGTCGTAAAATGTTAGAGAAGTGGTCCAGTAAGAAATCGGCCAATTGGTATACACAGGAATCCGAAAAAATTAGAATTTTAAGTCAGCCCATGGCCGATGGTTCGTTTGCGAAGTCATCGATTTACGCTGAGGGATTTAACGAGATGCTCGATGGTACGGGGAGCGGAATTTTAGTTTATGGCGACACGGTTTATTTCGAGTGCATTCCTAATATCTGGATCTTGCGCGACTCACCTGCTGAAAATAAACCTCAAGAAAAGAAAGTTTTACAGGATGGCTTTGGGGTAAAGGTTTCGCTGTCGGGACATGATTTAAGCGGCAGTGTGATTGGCTACGATGGACGGATTTGGGGTTCAGTGGGTGATCGCGGTTTTAATTTAACGACGCGCGAAGGAAAAAAATATAATTCTAAAAATAAAGGGGCCGTTTTTCGTTTCGATCCTGATGGATCAAACTTCGAGGTTATTCATTCTGGACTGAGAAATCCGAAAGAAATCGCTTTCGATGAATGGGGTAATTTAATCAGTGTAGATAATAATTCTGATCAAGGCGACGAGGCACGAATTGTTTACATTGTGGAAGGTGCAGACTCTGGATGGGAGATGGAGCACCAAGCGATGCACACCTTCCACCGAGAAATCGGTTTAGAGGTTCGTCCGCCTTCACGCTGGATGACTGAGAGAATGTGGGAATTACAAAACTCTCAACAGCCCGCTTATATCATTCCTCCCTCGGGTTATATTTGTGCTGGTCCTTCGGGATTAACTTATCATCCAGGGGTAGGTTTCCTAGATTCCGAAAAAGGCTTTTTCCATGTGTGTGATTATCGTGGAGCTACGCCTGCTTCAGGTGTTTGGTCGTTTAAACTCGAGCCCCAAGGTGCGGGCATGAAGTTGGCTGAATCACATCAACTCATCTGGGGAATTGCCGCTACGGATGTGGATTATGACTGGAAGGGTCGGGTTTTAGTTTCCGATTTTATTGGTGGCTATGAGTCCCACGAAGACGGCCGTATTGTTGCGCTGGAAGCAACACAGCCCAAAAATCCTGAAGCAGTTGCGGACGTTGAGAAAACTATCAATTCCGATTTCGGTAAAAAATCGTTGAATCAGTTAGCACAATTATTGGCTCATGCCGATAAGCGTGTGCGTTTGTTTGCTCAGCTCGAATTAAGCCGTCGGAGTGATGCCTTGGATTTATTTACTCAAGCCACACAGTCGTCAAATCCGCTGGAGCGACTCCATGGTGTCTGGGGTTTAGGTATTATTGCACGACGCGGTTCCGCGATGTCGCCCTCCGAGAATTGGAAAAAATCTGAGCAACCTGCGGCTACACGAGAAGTGCGCACCGCGGCTTCAAAAGTATTAATTTCTTTATTAAGTCATAATGATTTAGAAGTACGGGCGAATGCGATTCGTGCATTGAGCGAGGCGCCGGTGGTTGGAAATGATTTGCCCTTGGCTCAACTCATTCTTGATCGCTCGCCTAAAGTACGGGCGTTGGCATCGATCGCTGCGGGCAAATTGGGAGCGGATAAGTTCCTGCCTGAGGTTTGCCAAATGATTCAAGAGAATGCCGATAAAGACACCGTGTTGCGGCATGCGGGTGTCATGGCTATCGATGGAATGTGTAAATCGTCTGAAGCCTTAGCAGCCCTTGGAAAAAATGAAAATGACTCGATTCGTTTAGCTGTGGTCATCGCTCAGCGCCGTCGAGCCGATGCCCAAGTGGTAGAATTTATTAAGGATAAATCAACCATCGTTGCGGATGAGGCGATCCGCGCGATTTATGATATCTCACTGGATAGTGCCCGTCCGGCCGTCGCTGCTTTATTGGACAATGTTCATGAGCGTGAATGGACCGCGTTCATGCTTCGTCGATTGGTTCACAATGCTTACCGTGTGGGTGGTGTAGAAAATGCGAAACGCGTTACCGCGCTAGCTTTGGATAAAAAATTGCCCAACGAGGTTCGGGTGGAGGCATTACGACTCATGTCGATTTGGACGAATCCCTATCCGGTCGATCAGTTAATGGGTCACTGGCGTCCGCTCGCCCAACGTCCTACCTCTGAAGTCGTCGATGTTTTAAACCAAGCCCTGCCTAGTCTTTTAGAAGGTGATACAGATATCATCAAAATTTCTTTAGATCTAGTGACCACCTATCGATTAAAGACGGAATTATTATCTAATGAATTATTACAGAAAATTGTGGCTGATTTAACGCTCTCGGGTTTAACACGAGCAAAAGCTCTGGAAATGTTACTAGCTCGTGAGCCTGCAGATAGTATTCAAATTATCAGTCGTTATACTCATGATATTAAAGATGAAGTCGCCATCATGGCTTTAAATGAATTAGCCCGTCGCGATGTGAATACGGGTTTTGCGACGCTCAAGATGGTCGTAAAGAATGGCTCAGTTTTACAACGTCAGGGTGCTTGGAAGATTTTAGCGAAACTTCAGGCTGACGGTATCGATGATTTATTTGTTGAGCACTTAAAGCTTCTGCAATCGAAACAGGGTGTTTCTCCAGCGGCTTTAGAACTTTTAGCGGCGGCCGCTCAACGTAAGGAGGCTGGGGTGAAAGCTGCGCTATCCGATTTCGAAAATTCCCAAAATCAGTCACCTGAAAAATTAACGCGTTGGTTGCCCGCGCTCGAAGGTGGGGATGTGGCTAATGGTTTCGCTCTCTATCAAGCCTTGCCTGCAGGGCAGTGTATGCGTTGTCACAAAGCGACCACTAAAGGAAGTCAGGGTGCACATAATGTCGACGGCGAAGCTGGACCTAATTTAGCAGGCGTGGCTAAGCGTGGAGATCGCCGCTACCTTCTCGAATCGGTGGTCTATTCTAACGCCGTTGTCGTCTCCGGCTACGGTATCGTCAGTCTCGAATTAACCAATGGTGCCAGCCTCGTTGGAACACTGCTTCAAGAGAAGCCAGATTTCGTTGACGTAAATTCGTCCGGTAACTTGTGGCGAATTAACCGAAAGGACATTAAGTCCATGACTCCGCCCGTTTCGGCAATGCCTCCCTATGATGCATTACTCAAACCAGCGGAAGTACGCGACTTGGTCGCTTGGTTAGCGACCCTCGATAATAGTCCACCTGTGCCCAAAGCTAAAGGGCCTAAAGTTTTAGATATCAGTACACTAAAACCTGCTGCCCGATAAATTTTAAGTGAAGTAATGGACAATAAAAAAGCCCCGGATGTCCGGGGCTTTTTGTTTAAGCACTTCGCACTTACGCGATGGTGACTTCTTTGCTGAGGTAAACGTCCTGAATGGTGTGCAGGAGTTTTGCGCCTTCTTTGATATCGCGTTGGAAAGCTTTGCGACCCGAGATGAGGCCTTGGCCACCGGCGCGCTTATTGATGACGGCAGTTTTAACGGCTTCAGCGAAGTCGTTATTACCAGAAGGACCACCGGAGTTGATGAGACCGATGCGGCCCATGTAGCAATTAGCGACTTGGTAGCGGGTGAGGTCGATTGGGTGATCGGAACACAAGTCTGTGTACATGCGCTTGTCGATTTTACCGTAGGAAGATTCGGTTTGTTGGATAGCGAGGTAGCCACCGTTGTTTTCAGGAAGCTTCTGCTTGATGATGTCGGCACAGATGGTGACGCCGAGGTGATTGGCTTGGCCGGTAAGGTCAGCCGATACGTGGTAATCTTTGTCTTTCTTAAAGGCGTTATTGCGAGTGTAGCACCAGAGAACCGTGGCCATACCTTGTTCGTGAGCCATTTGGAAGGCTTGCGATACTTCGATGATTTGGCGGTTGGTTTCAGGGGAACCGAAATAGATAGTCGCACCGACAGCAGCGCAGCCCATGTCAGCGGCTTGCTTGATGGTGCCGTACATCACTTGGTCGCCAATGTTAGGGTAAGTGAGTAATTGATTATGGTTAATCTTAACCATGAAAGGAATTTTGTGAGCGTAGCGACGAGAGACGCTGCTGAGGACACCGAAAGTAGAACAGACGGCGTTACAGCCGCCTTCGATGGCGAGCTTCACGATATTTTCACCATCGAAATAAATGGGGTTCTTCGCGAAGGAAGCACCGGCGGAGTGTTCGATACCTTGGTCAACCGGGAGAATGGAAACGTAACCCGTGTTAGCGAGACGACCAGAACCGTAGAGACGCTGGAGGTTGGCGAGAACACGGTTGCTGCGATCAGAGGCACTGAATGCGTGCTCAACCCAATCAGCACGAGGCAGGTGGATTTGCTCTTTTTTGATTTTCGGAGAATTGAAGCCCAGGAGGGACTCCGAATCGGTACCGAGAAGTTTTTGGATTTCGCTGTATTGGCTCATGGTAAAAAGTGTGCTTATAGATTGGGCAGACCCTCTACAAAAGGGCGATTCATGCCTTAGTCTTCAAGCCATAATTTAAAAACCCTCATAAAATATCACCGGAGGACACTGCCGTGATACTTTTTCAAGCGTTTCTTGACTAAATTTGCCAATCTTCGCCGGACGCGGAAGCGGGGCGAGCCAATCCAGGATGCGGTGCCGTGATAATATGCAGGACGGCTTCGGACTCACCGGTCAGAGCTCGGGCACGCTTAATCGCTTTAGCTAGGGCCGCGGTGGGGTTCGATTCATCCCACGGAATAAAATTATCTGAGCCAACGGAAGACACTAAATCGGCGTTCACGAAAATCTGTAAGGTGTCGGGTTTTAATTCACAGAGAATCAAATGACGATTTCCGGCTTTGAGTGTTTCGGCTAAATCACGGAGTAGTAAGACGCCATTCGCGTCGAGGTGATGGGCTTCGCGGAATTTTAAAATGAGAACTTTAAGATTAGGATCAGATGAAGCGCGGCGAAGGTGTTCGTAAAACGCCTGCGTGGCGCCGAAATGTAAACTGCCTTCAACGTGAAGAATCGAAATACCCGTGGTTGACTTACCCTTGGTACGTTCGGTGATTTCGCCAGTTTCCGAGAAATCGTATTCAACGACTTCGGGCTGAGAGGTCTGACGAAGATAAAAGGCAATCGCTACGCCAGTGCCGAAGAAGATGGCGACGTCGAGCGGGGCTAAGAGTGCCGTGAAAAAGGTGGATAAGAAAACAATGCGATCCTGGGTGCCGGATTTTAAAATTAATTTTATCGCGGAAATATTGGCCAATTCGAGTTCCACTAAAATAACCAACATCGCCAAACAGGCGAGTGGTACGAGGGCGACCCATTTGCTAATAAAATAGGCGAAGGCTAAAATAATGGTGCCACAAAAGAGAGAAGCGTAGGCGGTTTTGGCGCCGCTGGAAACATTGAGCGCGGAGCGACTGATGGAACCTGAGGCGGGCATACCACCCGAGAACGCACAGGCTAGGTTGGCCATGCCGAGTCCGAATACTTCTTGGTGTAAATCAGAAGGACGTCCGGTTTTTAAAGCGGAAGCTCGAGCATTGGCCGTGCCTTCGATGATAATTAAAACGGCCAGTGCGAGTGCTGGAGAAAAGAGTGCCGATAATTTTGCAGCGGTGAAGTCGGGCACGTAAATGGTTTTGGCGGAATAAGCAGCGTCACCCACGTAACGAGTAATATCACGGCTACTCCCTTGGGCTAGCGTGACGTTTTGTACAATGATAGCGCCAAAGGTTGCCACCGCTACTGCCCCGAGAATCGCTTTGCCCGTACCAAAAGGTTTTTTCAATACGTAGTAAGTAATGCACGTGACGATGGCTAAGCCGAATCCAGGATTTAAGAGGGCTTTGCCGGATTTTAAAATCTGCCAGGTGACTTCGAAAAGATTGAGTCCGGCTAATTCATCGGGCAAGCCGACGGTGATGGGTAATTGTAAGGCGATAACACGAAGTGCCGCCGCTGCGATGTATGCGGAGATCACCGTGCGCGGAACGAAATCAGCAAATCCACTTAAACGTAACCAAGAAGCGAGGAGTAAGAAAACTCCAGTCATTAATACCAATGTAGGTAAAGCTTCTGCGCGTAATTCGGGTGAGATAGCGCCGAGGCTGGCAAAGGTACCTAAGAGTAAAGCGGCGGAAGCATTAGTTGGCCCCGCCGATAGATTGGAAGATCCAGTAAAGATAGGGACGACGAATGCAGCGACGCCGCAGCCGACCAAACCGCACCATACGGGTAGGCCTGCTTTCATCGCGAAGGCCATCGACATCGGAAATGCGAGGAGGGCGACGTTAATGCCTGCAAGAAAATCTGCTTTTAAATTAGCTTGAGTGACGTTACGGGCTACATTCCGAATCGCAAAAAATTCTGGGCGTGGAAGTGCTTTAATTTGTCGCCACAGATTTGCTGTAAAAGCAGAGAACTGGTTGAGAGCAGAGAGCACGACATAGGTTTTGACCTTCTATCGTAAGCATTCAATCGCTTTCTAAAAAAATTACTCGAAAGACTCGTTATCAATCTGATCAATGAGAGAAGACTGCAGGAGGCCAAAACAACTATAGCAGGCGAGGGCGTGTCTTTTTTCGTTAGGCAGGCTTTCGTCGTCTAAATCTTCTAAATCCTCTAACTGGTTATTAGGAATATCGGCAAAAACTAAGTCTCTGAGTGCAAAGCGGACGGCGGAGAGAGCGCGAAGGAAGGCGAGGGCCTGGGCTTTATTACGTAAAACGATGATGGCAGGCTCGCCCTTGGCGGAGGCAAAAGCGGTGGCCAAGAGACGAGCTTCTTCGCCGGCTTGGGCAGATAAGGTTTCAGCCCAATAGGTCGCAATTTCAGGGTCGAGATTCGGAATATTTGCACGGTTCACGGATACGCGTGCGGCCGCTGGGGCGATGAGTCTTAATAAGTCTGAAAGCACATTGCGTGCTTCAGCGGTCATGGAGAGGCGGAGCTCAGGCATCTTTTTCGAGTTGGGCCTGGATGTGCCACTGTTGTAATTCGAGGGCAACCATTTCAGCTGGCTCGCGATCGCCACTCCAAACAATGGCACGTCCGTCGTTATGCACTGCCATCATTAATTTTTGGGCGACGGTGCGGTCGACACGCAAGACGGTCATAAAAGCAAGAATCACATACTGCTGATAGTTGATGGGATCATTGAGTACTAAAACGTTCCAACGTGTATCTAATTTGGGAACTGTTTCAGTTTGTATGTTGGTCTTAATCTTGGTCTTGGCCATGTGGTGCGAACACTGGGGAGAGAGTAAGCGACTCTTGGAGTCTGTGCAAGCCGTCGCTCAGTTTTTTACCGTAATCTTTTGCCCGCGGTCCATGGGGATTTTGTTCTAATTCCGATGCAAAATGAGCGAGGGTGGGGCAGGACATAAGGGCCAGCATTCCCTTTAAATTATGGCATTCTTTGCTAATAGATTCTGGGTCAGCCCCTTGCATGACGTGTTCAAACTGACGAATGACAGTTTGGCTATGACGCAGGAAGATACGCCCGGCACACTTCAAGTCTTCAATTTCTTCTTCATCGGCATCGACCAGTGCAATGTGGAATTCATCGAGAGGACTTTGAGAATCTGTTGCGACAAATAGCTGATTAATTTTGTGGATTAAATCGATGCCGCGAATGGGTTTTTGAAAATAATCGTCTAAGCCAATCTTCTTAAGTTCACAGTTATTCTTATCTGTGTAATTCATACCGGTGAGTGCGACTAATTTAGTGGGACGACGCTGAGACTGAAATTCTTCTCTACGAATATATTTCACTAAACTTATTCCATCTAAAACAGGCATTTGTAAATCAATCAGGACAAGGTCGAAATTTTTACTCTGCCATAATTCGAGTGCGGCTTGCCCATCCACGGTCGCCGTTACTTCATGGCCGGCGCTTTTAAGTCGTCGACTAGTCACTTCCCGATTCACTTCATTGTCTTCCGCTAAGAGTATTTTTAACACGCGTTTTAGACTGTTTTCTTTGTGGTGGGAATTAAAGGCATAGGTCTGATGAGATGGCTGACCGAAGTAATTATTTAAGGCCGTTAACGTTAATGGTTTAGGTATTTGCTTGATACCGCGGAGGTGTAAATCGCGGTCAGCAATGAGGATGATTTTATCTAAGGGAATGAGGCTGAGGTTGGGAGCGGTGTCTTGAGGTAAATCAATAATCACATGCGTGAAGGGTTCGGGTTGGGTGATGGATTGATACCAAAGTTCTTCGGCCACTTGATTGCTCGAAGCTAGCATAACTTTGGCCTTACATGTGGTGAAATAATGAATGAGCCGATTTTGGATATCGGCATGCCCACCCATCAGAAGAATTTTACTCCCCGTTAAATTGACACGATCGTCAAATTCACACTGTGGATTGGCATCCAATTGAATGGTCGCCGTGAATTGGCTGCCTTGATTAATTTCGCTGTTCACTTCGACAGATCCGCCCATCGCCTTGGCTAAATCTCTCACAATACTGAGTCCCAGTCCATGTCCGCCAAATCGTCTTGCGGTCGAATCTTCAGCCTGGGTGAAGGGTTCGAAAATTTTTCGGCACTGTTCGCCCGAAATTCCTATGCCGGAGTCGTGTACCGTGACGCTTACTAAATAATGTGACTCTTGCGCTTTAAAATCGAGGTAACAGTGAACAAAACCTTTTTCGGTAAACTTAATCGCATTACTGAGTAGGTTGATAATGAGGCGACGAAACTTCATCGAATCGCCAATCACGCTTCGCGGAGAATAAGGGCAGGCGAGGGCGACGAGCTCGATGTTTTTGCGCTGCGTGGCGGGATAATTGAGCGTGACGATTTCTTCGAAGACTTCGACGGGATCAAAGGGCATTTTTTCTAAAACCACACCACCCATTTCGTAACTCGAAAAATCGAGAACATCTTGTACCAAGTTTTTTAATTCATACGAGTAATGAAAAACTTTTTGTAGGGTCAGATTCCTCTCTTCGGCTTTGGATTCTAAATTCATTTCACAAAGTCCGTGAATCATGCTGAGCGAATTACGAATCTCGTGACAAATATTAGCGATAAAAAGAGATTTTTGTTTAAGGTCTGCTTGAGCCTTTTTTAACGACTCAACGTGGGCGTTATGTGGCGGCGAATCGCAATCTATTTTCACGAATAACCATCGCTGTTTGGGATGTTCGACATCAGACTTGATCACTATATCTAGAAAGCATTCTGGTCCTTTAAGGAGTCCACTTTTGGTTTCAATCCTGCCCGACCAGTCAGGTGTAAGTTTGGGACTGAACTGTAGGAAAATACTTTCTAGAGATTCACCTTCGACTGGTGGCTTAATGAAGAGGTTCTTGAATGATTGACTGGCGTATAAAATCAGACCGCTCGTGCTATAAATAATAAACGGCCATGGCAGTAGATGTGGGAGTGAGTTTAGTACTACCATAGTCTTCGACCCTATACTCTAATGCTGTTTTAGTATAAACAAAATCGCCTAAGGTCTTTTCTCTAGTAGAAACCTCCGCCTGAACATTGAGATGGATTACTCAGACGAATGTGTCTAAAAATAGGCTATGAAATTTGAGCATCATCGTCAGCCCCTGGCTCCTCGCCATGTATTTCTTCGGCGCCTATTTCGTTTTATTGGCTATGCGCTCATTTTCCTTAGCGTATCTCTTTCGCTCGGCGTCTTGGGCTATCATTACATCTGTGGTCTTTCCTGGGTGGATGCTTTATTAGATGCTAGTATGATTTTAGCGGGGATGGGTCCAGTCGCGACCATATCGAATGATGCTGGAAAATATTTTGCTTCCGCCTACGCCATTTTCAGCGGCGTGGCTTTTCTCGGCACATTCTCCATTATCATCGCGCCTGTTTTACACCGCATCATGCACCGTCTGCATTTAAACGAAGGTAAGAACTAAGGACGCTTCTGTCGGTTTAATTTAACCTTCGCCTTAAGCAGTCGCTTTAACTGTTCGGTCGGAATTTTCTGATCAAATTTAATTTGGAAAATACCTTTGCCGGTGGGATAGCCTGCTGCCTCTAATTTCTCACGTTCCGTTTCGGTCATGACATCGGCGCCAACTCCTACCGATACATGTTTCTTAAGAACGGAGAAGCCGACGACTTCGCCGTCTAAATGATAGAAGGGAACGTTATACCAAATCTTCTCTTCACACTTGGGCAGAGTTTCTTTGATTAATTGACGCAGCTTTTGAAGGATCGGCTGTGCTTCTTTCGTAGCTCGATCGATGTATGCTTCTACGTTCTCAAACTTTTTCATAGCTCTGACCTTGGTAAGAAATTAATATCCATATAATATTTCTTATAATTCTTTGAATCTACTAGTACATCTATGGTTTTATTAGTAACAAACCTTTCTGGATTATACCAAATATTTTCACTTTTAAAGATATGCATTGTTCGAGTTTCTGTGTCATGCCACTGGCTTACGATAATGTATGGATGACTTCCGTTAACCGAGTAACTTGTATTTATTTCTATTTTTTGAAATTCGGAAGAAATCCTTGTTCCGCTCTGTAATAACCATTTTTTCTTCCTATCAAATCTGATTTTAATGACTGGGAATATTGCACCCATAAAACTGAATATTGCTCCCATAATACCAAGGATTAAAACCGTTAACCAATTCGACATAAAATCATTTATTTTCGCGGAAGTTGGATTTGTCGGATTGTAATTAACTTCTACCGTCTCTCCGACTTGATAAGAGGCAGGATTACTACCAGCTGATGATGTAAAATTAATTACCTGATTTTCAAGTGTGCGGAATTGTACCACCGGGTAGTAAGAACTGGAATCGCTAGATTGCTTAAGATCTAAACGGGTAACGGTTCCAGTACTTTTCAGGGACGATTGAAGGAATTGCTGATTACTCCTGTACACAAAAATCCCTCCGATAAGCAGAGCGATACCAACCAAAAAGAAAATGGCACTGACCAGCGGACTAGGATTACCTTTCATGGTTTTATCGCTTTTGTTTTTTGGGGGTTACGAAATCGCTTTAACTTTCTCCTCACCAGTGCTCAGGAAGGGACTTGAACCCTTAAGCCCGTGAGGGCACTAGAACCTGAATCTAGCGTGTCTGCCATTCCACCACCTGAGCAATCGGTTGGGTATTTGAGCAAAGAATGTGGGCGAGGGGTGTCAAGGTTAGGGCTTACGCAATGACTTCAACATATAGACGCAGTCGAGTTCTTGGGAAAACTTTTTGCCCACGCCTTTGAGCAGTCCGGCTTGTTTAAATCCGACCGATTCATGCAATTGAATACTCGCATCTTGTTCGCCGGAAATTCGAGCAATCACGGATTGGTGGCCGAGTTCTTCCGCGAGTTTTAATAATGCCTGTAAGAGCTTTTTACCGATGCCTTGGCGGTGAAAGTCGGGATCCACAAAAACGGAGTCTTCGACGGTGGCTGCCCATCCCTGGCGGCTATTGTAGGTAGAGATGGAGCCCCAGCCGACGACTTTTTCCCCGATTTCTGCGACAATGACTGGGTGGGTGGGGGAGCGCGATTTGAACCAATTCTTGCGGTTTTCGAGGGTTTCTTCGGTTAAATGCCAGGTACAGGTGCTTGTCCGGACGTAATAATTGTAAATTCGGTTAATTTCCGAGGAATCGGCCAACTTGGCTGGGCGAATTTGGGCAGTCATTATCCATTATGTAAGACCAAACCCCAGTTGCTACAAGTCTAGGAAATCCCGTTGACAGATGGGAGGGGGAAGCGTTTGTTGACCGACCTGCCGTATCACACGACCACCTTACATATAAGAAGACTATGAAAGTTTCATCCTCACTTAAATCGCTCAAAAAGCGTCACCCCAATTGCCAAGTTGTCCGCCGTAAAGGCCGCATCTACGTGATCAACAAGACTCATCCTCGCTACAAAGCGCGCCAAGGATAAAACTCACCAAACACCTGATTTATATGAAGAAAGAAGGCCATCCTGAATACAATCCTGTCGTCTTTATCGACGTTTCCACAGGTCGCGAATTTCCTACTCGTTCGACGATTAAGTCGAAAGAAACCAAAGTAATTGATGGCGTTGAACACTTCGTGATTCGTCGCGAAGTTACCATGGATTCGCACCCAGCTTACACCGGCGAAAAGCGCTTCGTTGACTCTGCCGGTCGCGTTGAGAAGTTTAATACCAAGTTCAAACGCGCTGCTAAGTAATTAGAAAGTTTGGATACAATTAAAAGGCCGCCCTGGTAAAACTGAGGCGGCCTTTTTGTTTATCTAATATTGCCCGCAAACTTCGCAGATATCAGAGAGTTCGATCTCGAAAATAGCAAAAACTGAGAAAAATATGGTTTTTTTGTGATTTATTTTAAGATTTTAATAAATCGTATAAAATGGCTGTTTTTATTGCCTATAATTGTGAATAACATGGCTAGTACTTGTGAGTAAAGTGTGAGTTTGACGGAAAATCGTCAATTTGTGCTTGATTTAAGACTCTCCATGTTACAAATGTGTATCCGCTATGAAGCAAATCCTACCTATCCTCACCCTCACGACCCTCACTGCTGCAGCTTTCGCTGACGCAGGTGCCGCTGCTCCTGCAGCCGCTGCATCAGGTCTCAACTACAACCGCGTTAGCATCAGCCGCTCAAGCGACTCAACTAACATCGCTGTCTCCAATCTTTTGAATGGAAGCAACGTCTTGCTCACTATCGCAAGTGGCACTAACGGCGAAGGCTACAGCGGTTCCGGCCCTAA
>JBBAUU010000023.1:0-14712 GCA_040398065.1 Opitutales bacterium
TGATTTAGGAAAAACGGTCGAAGAGCGTAAACAGGCGATTCGGTTTGCGACTTACGACTCCAGCTTAGCGCTAATCTTTGCATTCTTCGTTAATGCTGGATTGTTAGTTTTAAGTGCAGCGGCGTTTCACCATCCCGGCCAACCCGCAGTGACGGATATTCGCCAAGCACATCAATTACTCAACGGCGCATTAGATTCTACGATTGCAGCAACACTTTTTGCCGTGGCACTTTTAGCGTCCGGTCAGAATGCGACGATTACGGGAACTCTCGCTGGGCAAATCGTGCTCGAAGGCTTTTTAAAAATTAAAGGTAAAGCTTGGATGGTACGAACCTTCACCCGACTTGCCGCACTCGTTCCAGCATTACTCGTGATCGCGTACGCCGGAGAAGGGAAGGCCGTTGAACTTTTACTGTGGAGCCAAGTGATTCTCAGCCTGCAACTTGGCTTCGCCTGCTGGCCCTTAGTAAGGATCACTAGCGATTCCAAAGTCATGGGCGACTACCTCACACCTAAATGGGTCAGATTTCTGGGTGTCATGGGTACCGTCGTGGTTATTTCTGCAAGTATTTGGTTCGTTATAACGGCTATTTGAATTATATAAATTATTGATAGTTAATGCTTTAAGAAATTACAGAATTTTTATTGTATTCTAATCATTATAATATAACTAAAGAAGTAATCTTTAACAATTTAACTGAACCGGTTGAATCGATTCAATGTCTAAAACAAAAATTTCATGCGCCTTTTTTCTATCATCTCAGCACTCATCGCCGTCTCTGTCGTAAGTGCGACCGAGCAGCCCGTAACTGTGCGGGTGGGTTTCTTTCCCAACCTAACGCATTCGCCGGCGATTGCTGCACGACAACTTGAACGCGAAGGTAATGACTGGCATCTCGCTCATCTGCCGCCTGGTTCAAAGATTGAATGGCGTTCCTATAACGCAGGCCCCTCGGCCATGGAAGCACTGCTTGCTGGGACGATTGATCTCACCTACGTGGGACCATCACCCGTCATCAATGCTCACGTCCGTACTAAGGGTAAGGAAATCCGAATTTTAGCTCCGGTTGCCCATGCGGGTAATGCACTCGTGGTGCGCAAGGGTTTGAATTTAAAAACTCAAAAAGATTTTATTGGTCGTCGCGTAGCAACCCCTCAACTGGGAAACACGCAGGATATTGAAGCGCGTGTTTGGCTCAAGCAGGGTGGTTTAAAAGTCACTCTCAATGGTGGCGGTGACACCCAGATTGTCCCTGCTGCTAATGCGGAATTAATTCTGCTTTTCTCCCGTGGCGATGTCGATGCCGCTTGGACGGTTGAGCCCTGGGTCACACGTCTCACTACTGAATTCGGCGGAGAAATTTTAGTCGAAAATAAAGAGTCTATTATCACGGTGCTCGCTTCATCAAAAACCGCCCTCGCCAAAAACAAACGTGGCATTGAGGCCTTTGTGCAGTCGCATTATTTACTCCGTGATAAATTACTCACCGATAAATCATGGCACGAAAAATTAGTACGCGATGGTATCGGTGGCGAAACTCGTTCAGCCGCACCTCAAGCAGATTTAATTTCCACAGCCTTGGGTCGGGTCGTGTTCGATCCGCGTGAAGATGACGCTGCTCGCAAGGCACGTTTGATTACCGCGTTCACTCAATCGTTAAAGGATTCTCAAGCCTCAGGCCTGTTAAACGGTGATGCTCCTATTGAACCATTATTGGAGTCACTCGTAGCGGATCCAGTTTCTCAGCAAAAGTAATTATCCCCTCTAATCTTGCCAACTTAGCTGTATAAGTCGCATTCTTAATTACCCCAATTTCAATGAGTAACGATAAAGTGACCACCCCTGCACTGACTCTTCGTAACGTTACCAAACGTTTCGAGGGTGCGGCCGGTCGCGTCACCGCCGTGGAGGACATCTCACTTGATGTCCGCGAAGGTGAATTTTTGGTACTCGTTGGCCCTTCGGGTTGCGGTAAGTCCACCTTGCTCAACTTGCTCGCCGGTTTAGAACATACCAATGAAGGTAAGATTTTATTAGGTGACGAACCCGTGCGTTTACCTGGACGAGATCGTCTGGTGATGTTTCAACAAGATGCCTTGTTCCCTTGGTTAAACGTTTTAGAAAATGTTCTCTTCGGTCTGCGCTTAAAGCCCGGTTTAACCGAGGAAGAAAGATTAGAATCCGCCCGTTATTATTTATCCTTAGTCGGTCTGGCCGATAAAGAAAAAGCCCGTCCGCACGAATTATCCGGCGGTATGCGCCAACGCGTCGCCTTAGCACGTTCACTCGCCCCTAATCCACGCGTGCTCTTAATGGATGAGCCTTTCTCTGCGCTCGACGCCTTAACGCGCGATCAGCTCTACGGTGACATTCAGCAAATTTTTACAAAGAGAAAGAAAACGATTGTTCTCGTGACGCATAATATCCGAGAAGCGGTATGTTTAGGTGACCGCGTCGTCTTACTTTCTCCGCATCCCGGACGCATCCGCGAAGTATTCGAAATCAATTTACCTCGTCCTCGTCGCATCAACGACCCTGAATTAGCTTCGCTCGCTGCGAAAGTTACCGCGGCTTTGTCCTCGCATTTAAATGAAGGGGTAAATTCATAATATGAAACTTCCACGTCCAGTTATTCCTACGCTGCTCGCCGTCGCTTTTCTCGGCGTCTGGGAATGGTATGTTCGCGTAGGTCATGTGAATGAGGTTTTAGTTCCAGCACCTTCTCACATTTTCAGATGGTTTTATGAATCCTTAACTAACGGTGAACTATTATCAGCTACGTGGGTGACGATGCGTCGCTTGATGATTGGTTTTGCGATTGGTGCCGCTCTCGGAGTTCCCCTAGGTGCACTCTGCGCACGGGTGCGTTGGATTCGTGACACGCTCGGCGTTCTCGCTTTAGGTTTACAAACTTTACCCTCCGTTTGTTGGGTACCGCTGGCTTTACTTTGGTTTGGCCAAGAAGAATCCGCCGTGCTTTTCGTTGTCGTGATGGGTACCGTTTGGGCGGTTGTCATTGCCGTTCAAGAATCAGTGCTTTCCGTCCAACCTCTTTATCTAAGAGCCGGTATGACCATGGGATCACAAGGCTGGCATTTATGGTCGCGTGTTATTTTCCCCGCCGCACTGCCCGGAATTGTGAGCGGCATGAAACAGGGTTGGGCCTTTGCTTGGCGCTCGTTGATGGCTGCTGAAATTTTCGTCGTGATTCTCACCGGCTTTGGATTGGGTTCATTATTACACGCCGGACGTGAATTATTGCGCATGGATCAAGTCATGGGAGTCATGGCCGTGGTCGTCGGGGTAGGACTTCTGGCTGACATAATTTTCTTTGCACCTTTAGAGCGTTGGTTACGTCATTCTCGAGGATTAAGTCGCTAAATCTATTTCCTCCTCGCTCTTCGGCGTTCGCCTCGCCTAATTAGAAGTCACATGTTTATCGACGAAGCTAAAGTTATTTTGAAATCTGGCGCAGGCGGTCACGGCTGCGTGAGTTTCCGTCGTGAAAAATTTATTCCGAAGGGTGGACCCGATGGCGGTAATGGCGGCAAAGGCGGAGATATCGTTTTACTCTGTGATCGTAATGAAGGCGACCTACAGAATTATCGCTGGCAGCCACACCGCTCCGCTAAAAACGGCATCCCAGGAATGGGTCGTCAGTGCGCCGGACCTGATGGTGCTGATTTAATTTTACCCGTGCCCCCAGGCACTCAAGTGGTCGATGATATCTCCGGTCGCTTAGTCGCCGAACTCACCGAACATGGCGAACGCGTTATTTTATTAGCAGGAGGCAAGGGTGGAATGGGTAATATGAATTTTAAGAGTTCCGTTAACCAAGCCCCACGTCGCACCACTCCTGGCTATCCTGGCGAATCCGGTAATTTTCGTTTAGTGCTCAAGACCATCGCTGACATCGGCTTGGTCGGATACCCCAACGCCGGAAAATCTACGCTCACTAATTTGCTCACGGCTGCCCGTCCGAAAATGGCGCCGTATCCATTTACAACCTTACACGTCAACGTCGGCGTCATTGAATACCCCGAAACCCACGGCCGTATTTTCATGGCCGATATTCCTGGCCTCATCGAAGGTGCCCACGAAAATCGCGGCCTCGGTCACCAGTTCCTTCGTCACATCGAACGCTGCGCACTCCTGGTCTTTATTATCGATATGGCGGGTAGCGAAAATCGCAAGCCCTGGGACGATCACCGCATTTTAGAACGCGAACTTCGCCTGTATTCTAAAATTCTCGCCGGTAAGCCACGCGTGATTGTGGCCAATAAAATGGATTTACCCAAGGCGGCAGAAAACTTGAAACTGTTTAAGAATAAGGTGAAGGATCCCGTAATTCCGATTTCTTGTTACACGCAAGATGGCCTGGAAGACTTGAAGCAAAAACTTTGGAAGGCTGTGAAAGTTTCACCTGTAAAAGCGAAACAACCAGCCACTAAGAAACCTGTAGTTAAAAAACCCAAAGCGAAAAAAGCTAAAGCAAAAATTTCGAAACCTAAAACCAAGAAGAAGGTTTTAAAGGCGAAGAAAAAAGTCTCTAAAAAAACTAAACGCTAAACTTTATTTATTTGGAGTCTCGCAAAAGTTGAGCGACTCTGAATTAAGACAGAAACGTAATCCGGTGGGCTTGGGTCCATCTTCAAAGACGTGACCCAGGTGTGCGTCGCAACGTGTGCACACGATTTCAACACGTTCCATACCGTGACTGCTATCAACTATATTGGTAATATTTTCCTTAGCAATCGGTTGGAAGAAGCTTGGCCAGCCGGTGCCTGAGTTGAATTTGGAATTAGAAGAGAAGAGCGGTAAATCGCAGCAAACACAGGTGTAAACTCCGACTTTCTTATTATCGAGGAGGTTGCCGCAGAAGGGTCTTTCCGTGCCCTTGGATCGACAGACATGATACTGACTCGGAGTGAGTTGCTTCGCCCATTCTTCGTCGGACTTGACCACTCGTTTAACTTTTTGTGGTTCACCTAATTGCCCGGGTGAAATTTCCAGTCGAACGATAACGGTTTGGGATGTAGACATGGGTGAAAGTGTGGGCGATGGGTTAGGTGCGCATGCGGTGAGACCAAGAGAAATTCCCCAAAAGAGAAAAGCTCTCGGTATCACGTTAGCTAAATGATTTTCCACAGCCACAGGTCGAAGTGGCATTCGGATTTTTTACTTCAAAGCCTTTTCCGTGCAGACCATCATCAAAATGAATCGTCGAATTTTCCAGGTAAGCGTGACTGGCTGGATCGATAAGAATTTTAAGACCTTGGCTGACGAATTCTAAGTCACTGTCTTTTTTAACATCGAAAGACATACCATACTCGAAACCCGAACATCCACCCGTTTCAATCAAGACACGCAATGAAGACTCAGGGTTGGCCTGTTGTGAGTGAAGTTTGCGAACTTGAATCGCGGCAGCTTCGGTAAGATTAATCATGGTATAAAAGTTAGAGGTTTGGATGAGGGAGTCAAATGACCCATTTTCGCCTTATAATTCGCAGGTTTGTTGGGTCTCTCGGGTGGGTCGAGCAATGAGACCGCGGTGGGGCTCGTCCGGATAAAGCTCGCTCGCTCGTGCTCCCATGAGGTGAGCATCACAGCATTTTAATAGGTCGCTCAAATTTTCTGTGCGTCGCATGTCATATAAAAACTTTCCTTCGGTATCGATAGCGAGTCCGATGAAGTTTAGGAATTTCTTCAGTCGGCCCGCTTGTCGCTCCGAGTGCATCGATTGATCGCAACACTCATTCGCAAGTTCTTGAATGTAAGTTCGAACATCAGAAAGTTTGGGCTGATACACGGGCTGACCTTGTTGAAGCTCCCGCCATTGACGAAAGATCCAGGGATTTCTTATCGCGTGTCGTCCCATCATCATCCCATACGCTCCCGTTTCACTGATGAGTTGCGTGGCTTTGGTTGCCTTAGTCACATCGCCATTGGCGATAACTGGACACGCTACTTTTTTAACGGCTTGAGTAATCGCAGGGTAATTTACTTCCGACCAGTAAAGTCCTTTGACGGTGCGACCATGCACCGTGAGTAAATCGACCTTATGCTTGTTTATTAAATCTAATATCGCATCATAATTTTCCATACCATCGAAACCGATTCGCATTTTTACGGTAAAAGTTCCGGTAATCTCTGCGCGCATCGCACTTAAGATTTCATCGATTTTTGCTGGGTCTCTGAGCAGTCCGCCCCCGACATCCTTCCGATAAACTTTGGGTGCTGGGCAGCCCATATTCAGGTCGATTCCCGCGACGGGGTAGGCCTGCAGGAGTTTAATCGTACGAACAATATGAGGAACATCTTCGCCGATCAGTTGAGCGAAGACGGGTCGACCCGTGCCGTGATTTTGAATGGAATCCAGAATATGTTTTTCCGGTGTCGATGTTTCATGAACTCGAAAATATTCTGTGACAAACCAATCGGGTGCTCCGCGACGTCCAATGACTCTCATGAATCCCGTCGTCGTAACGTCTTGCATCGGTGCTAAGACCGAGGGACGTGTGCCACTGACTAATGGTTGGGGGAGGGCAGAGTTCACGATTGTTTTCGGAGTCGGGCCAGAGTCTCAGTCATGTCCTCACAGGCATCCAGCACGGCAGGCATGATGAATACCGGGCGTTTGGCTTTAACGGCTAAGACGAGCGCATCGCTGGGTCGGGCATCGACCTCCGCTACCTTGCGTGCCACGGGTCCAGCTTGATTGATCACAATGCGAGCAAAGAAAACGCCTTCTTTCATTTCTACAATGGTTACGTGGGAAATGTCGGCATCCAGACCCAGCAGCAAGTGAAGCATGAGATCGTGAGTTTGCGGGCGCTCAGCAACTTTGTTCGACAAGGCTCCCTGAAGGTATTCACCGACTAAAGTATCAACTTGGATAACAATTGTTTTATTTTCGGTAACAAGAAATACCGCGGTTCCGCCCTTGGTCGGAATCACTTCGATGCTGGTGACGGGAATCGCCTCTTTCTTGTTCATACCTAATACATTTGGGCTCAGGGCTCATGGCGCAAGCCTGTGTCATCGATACTTGATGAAGTTTGCCTGAGAATTGCGGAGTCCCCTTGAAATTTATCGTACCCTCGTCTTAATGGACGGGTGCACCCATTTCTCAAAGATGACTTCCTCTTCAATTGGAGTCAGTTGCAATCCAGCGCCATTGAGCCCGATATTCGGCTAGCCTTGAAACAGGCCCAAGAACGCATCGAGGCATTCAAAAAACTTTCTGGTCCGCAACTCACCTACACAAACGTTCTCCTGGCTTTTGAAAGTGCGACGAAAGATTTATCACGTGCGTGGGGATTGGTTACGCACCTCGATTCAGTGCTCAACTCGCCCGACCTTCGTAAAACTTACAATGCACTTTTGCCTGAAGTCACAGCGTTTTATACTTCACTCTCGCTCGATCCCGAGATCTGGCAGGTTTTCAAAAATTACTCAAACACCCCCGAAGCAAAATCTCTGCAAGGTATTAAGCGCAGATTTCTAGAGGAAACGATTGCAGATTTTGAAGAGAACGGTGCGGGTCTGCCGCCCGAAGAAAAGAAGAGATTAGCCGAAGTAAATGCCGCGCTCGCAGAAAAAACTCAAAAGTACTCGGAGAATGTTTTAGATTCTACGAATGACTGGGAAATTTTTATTGATGATGAAAATCAGTTAAAGGGCCTACCCCCAAGTGCGCTCGGATTAGCCAAGCAGTCAGCGACAACCAAAAGCCGTCCGGATTCCTGGAGAATCACGTTACAACAACCATCCGTTTTTCCTGTCCTGCAATATGGTGAAGATGCCGCCCTCCGCCAAAAATGCTGGGAGGCATTGAGCCAAGTGGGTTATAAAGGGAAATGGGACAATACGCTCTTGGTTGCAGAAATCCTTTCACTGCGTGATGAAAAGGCCCGTTTATTGGGCAAAAAGCACTTTGCGGATTTTACGACGGCACGCCGCATGGCCCAAACAGGCGATCAGGCACTTAAATTTATCGAAGACATGGCGGTGCGCATTCGTCCTAAATTCGAAAAAGAAGTGGAAGAGCTGGAACAATATCGCGCCAAAATTGAAAAAGACGCGGTACGTGTTTTGCATCCTTGGGAGTTTGGTTTCTATTCTGAAAAAATGCGTCGTGAATATCACGGCTTTGATGACGAAGCTTTACGCCCGTGGTTCCCCGTCGAAGGTGTCATTGCCGGAATGTTTAAACTGTTCGGTAATCTTTTTGGAATTCAGGTGGTCGCGCGTGACACGGTTTATATTGATGCAACCGGGAAAGCTGAAGTCTTCAAAGCCGCTGCGCCTCGCGTTGAGAATACGCCTGTCAGCGTTTGGCATCCGGAGGTTCGATTTTACGAAGTGCATGATGGCTCACGTCATCTCGGTTCATTTTATACCGATTGGTTTCCGCGTGAGTCGAAGCGTGGCGGTGCTTGGATGAATTTTTTCCGCACCGGTGGACCGCGTCCCAATGGCTCATTTGCCCCACATTTAGGCCTAATGTGTGGTAATTTCACGCCTCCCGTCAACGGTCAGCAAGCTCTGCTCACGCACGACGAAGTCACGACAGTCTTCCATGAGTTCGGACATTTACTTCACCATTTATTATCCGAGGTTGAAGTAGAATCTTTATCCGGTGTGCGTGTGGCGTGGGATTTCGTAGAGCTTCCTTCGCAACTTTTAGAAAACTGGTGTTGGGAGGAGGAGTCGCTCGCGCTCTTTGCTCGCCACCATCAGACTGGCGAAAAATTACCTTCCGATCTTTTAAAGAAATTAGACGCTGCGTCGAATTTCCGCGCCGCTTCACAATGTATGCGCCAACTTTGTTTTTCTAAATTAGATTTAGATTTACACATTCGCGCGAACGAACTCAAAAATGCGGATCTCGATAAACATTGGAACGATGCGATGGCGTCTTGGCAGACTCGCACTTCGCAGCGCGTGCCCTCGATGGCTCGTCGTTTTAGTCACCTCTTCTCCGATGCTACCGGGTATGCTGCCGGATATTATTCTTATAAATGGGCCGAGGCCTTGGAGGCCGATGCCTTTACCCGTTTCTTGAAAGAGGGGGTCTTAAATTCTAAAGTGGGTAGGGAACTTAGAGAAAAGGTTCTTTCGAAGGGTAATTCTGAGCCCGCCGATAAGATTTTCCGCGATTTTATGGGTCGAAACCTCGATTCTGAAGCTGTTTTAGTACGAGATGGTTTGGCTTAATTGAGCCGAAAATCGGGTTTTAGACGTCACCAATTTGCCACAATTGTTTTATCCCCTTGCAGGGGAGCGATTTTTCCTATGCGTAGGGCTTTTAACAGATGAAATTACGTAACATTGCAGTCATTGCGCACGTCGACCATGGAAAAACTACCCTGACCGACCGCTTACTTTACCAGTCCGGTATGTTCCGCGCCGAAGACCTCGACAAGCTCGCTGGTGGTCAGCACGGCCTGATCATGGACTCGGGTGACCTCGAGCGCGAACGTGGTATCACCATCACCGCCAAAAATTGTTCCATTCGCTGGACCGATCCACGCAATAAGGATGAGTACAAAATTAATTTAATCGATACCCCTGGTCACGCTGACTTCGGTGGCGAAGTTGAACGCGTCTTAAATATGGCTGACGGTTGTTTACTCGTGGTCGACTCCTTCGAAGGTCCGATGCCACAAACTCGCTTCGTATTATCGAAAGCTTTGGCCTTAGGTCTTAAGCCCATCGTTGTCGTAAATAAAATTGATAAACCTTCGGCTCGTCCAGATGCCGTCGTAAATGAAATTTTCGACTTACTCGTGGCGCTCGATGCTCCAGAATCTGCTCTCGATTTCCCAGTAGTCTACGCTTCCGGCCGCGATGGTTGGGCCACTGTCGATCGTGCGAAGACTGAAGAAGGTAAACGTCCGAAAGATTTATTAGAACTTTTCTACGCTATCGTTGACCATATTCCTGAGCCTTATGCGGAAGGTTCTTCCCGTGGTGCAGCTGCCGGATTTAAGAGTCGCGAAGAAGCGCTCGCTAACCCTCTCCAAATCATGGTTACAGCGATTCTGTACAGTGATTACGTGGGTCGTATTGCCGTGGGCCGCGTTACCGCTGGTCGCGTTAAGCCTTCCATGCCGGTCATGCTCATCAACCGAGCGGGCGAACAATTTAAACAACGCACACTCGAGGTCGAAGTATTCGAAGCTCTTGGTCGCGTGAAAGCAGAAGAAGTCACCGCAGGCGACATCTGTGCTGTCATCGGATTAGATCACGTTGAAATTGGTGCGACGATTACGGATATCGAAAGCCCCAAAGCAATGCCTCCGGTTAAAGTAGACGAACCTACTGTGACGATGGCGTTCCGTGTTAACGATTCACCTTTTGCGGGTCGCGATGGAAAATTCGTTACCGGCCGTCAGGTGGGTGAGCGTCTTACTAAAGAACTTGAAAAGAATGTGGCACTCCGTGTTGAACGTGAAGCTGGAGCCGATGCGTTCCAGGTTTCGGGTCGTGGCTTGATGCACTTAGGCGTGTTAATCGAAACCATGCGTCGCGAAGGTTATGAACTTTCCGTCGGTAAGCCTCAGGTAATCATGAAGCAGATCGACGGCAAAGAATGCGAGCCAGTGGAAACCTTGGCCGTGGATTGCCCAGAAGCTTCGCAGAGTGATGTGATGGCGCTCGTTCTCAGTCGTCGTGGTGAATTACGTACGATGGATGCCAAGGCTGGTACCAGCGGTTGGATTCACATGGAATTCAAGATTCCTTCACGTTCCTTGTTCGGTCTGCGTACTATGATGCTTACCACCACCCGTGGTGAAGCTGTCATGTACCACAATTTATTAGGTTATGAGCCAGTGAAGGGTGATGCCCCTCGCCGCGCTGCAGGTGTGATGATCAGCGGTGAAGGAGGTCAAGTAACCTCGTACTCACTCGATCGTCTTTATGACCGCGGTGACTTCTTCGTGAAGCCCACTGACGAAATTTACATGGGTCAAGTGGTCGGTGAACACTGTAAGGATAACGACCTCGAAATTAACTTAGTCATTAACAAGAAACTCTCCAACGTTCGTGCCTCTGGTTCGGACGACATGGCGAAGATTAAACCCATGCGCCAAATGTCTCTCGAAAATTGCTTAGAGTATATCGAGTCAGACGAATTGGTTGAAGTGACACCTAACTTCATCCGCATGCGTAAACGTTACCTCACGGAAAACGAGCGCAAGCGTTTCGGTAAGCAGTAAGTTTAATTTACACTGAGTGTAAACTGATGGCCACCGTCCGCAAGGATGGTGGCTTTTAGTTTCCAGAGGGAACGCGGGAGTCGTGAGGCAACTTTCTCGGGCCATTCAACAATCACATTCCAAGGGCTGACCGCTAAATCCCAAATCATTAAATCATCGAAGCTCGATGCTTCGGTGAGGCGATAGGCGTCGACGTGAAAAATCATACGTTTACCTTTATAAACATTGAGCAAAGAGAAGGAGGGGCTGGTGATATCTTCGGTGATTCCAAAGCCTTTCACGAGTCCGCGTACAAAGGTTGTTTTACCGACTCCGAGATCACCTTCTAATGCAAGGGTAGTATCGGCAGGAAGTAGTTGAGCAAAGGCTTGGGCTGCTTGTTCAGTGGCTTCGGCTGAATGCGTGATGACACCGTGAGTCCAGTCGCTGACTGACTTCGGTGATTTCATAAATTGTAAGAATCAACAAAACCTTGGGACCATTTAACTCCGAAGACTGCAAGGTTGCGCACAACGTGTCCAATTAAGCAGGGTAGGATGGAGCGCTCGGGATTGAGAGGATTGTAGCGTCCGAGGTATAACCAAACGGAGATGAAGAAAGTAGCGATGAGACTGATTCGTCCTTGGACGGTGCTAAAATCAAATCCGTGAATAGCACTAAAAATGACTGAACCAACGATGATGAGTCCGAGCAATTTGATACCTCTCAGTTGACTGGGTGCGACGAAGCCCCGAAAGACCATTTCTTCAACGATGGCAGCGCCCATAGTCGCTCCGAGAATATGTAAATTACTGACCGACTGACTAGCAGTGACTTGAAAGTGAATTTCGGCGCAGGTTTCTGCGACGGTGATCAGAAGAATACCCGAAACAGTGATTAAGATGCCTGAAATAGGGGCTCGCGTGGTGCCTGGCCAAAAGAGTTCAGGCCCTGGATTACTTTGGCGTTTCCGGTACTCGCTGAACCAAGCATACGCGACGCCCAACCCAATGAGTAGATAGATTAAATCTAAAATAATGGTCATCGCCGTTTACGATAAGCCGTCTTCTTTTAGGTATTTATCGGTGATGATTTGAATTAAGTGATCACGTGCTTCTTTAACGGAGTCGACGTAATGATAGAGTCCACGGTCTTCAGGTGAGACCATGCCCCATTCGTGGAAGACTTCGAAGTCGGTGACACGTTTCCAGAAATCGGAACCGTAAAGTAAGATCGGGAAATATTTTTTTGTCTTGCCGGTTTGAATCAGCGTCAACATTTCGAAGAGTTCATCGAAAGTGCCGAAGCCACCAGGGAATGCGACGAGCGCTTTAGCTAAATAAAGGAACCAATATTTACGGACGAAGAAGTAGTGGAATTCTAAATCTAATTCAGGCGTAACGTAAGGATTATGCTCTTGTTCAAAGGGTAAAGCGATGCCTAGGCCGATGGAGCGACCGTGCGCTTCTTTCGCTCCGCGATTAGCGGCTTCCATGATTCCGGGTCCGCCACCGGAGCAGATAAAGAATCTTTGCCACTCGGGTAAACTCATCGACCACTCGGTCATCTCTTTGGACAATTCGCGACAGGCTTCGTAGAAAGGTGCGCTTTTTAAATTAACTTCGGCGAGGCGTAATCGAGCTTTGGCTTCAGAAGGACTGATTTCTCCACGGGTAATTTTCAACTTAACATCTTCGAGTTCTTTTTGTGCACGATCGATGGGCAGGGTACGTGCGGAGCCAAACATCACGACCGTGTTGCGTACGCCATATTTTTTAAAGCGATGGTAGGGCTCGGTGAGCTCGGCCATGACGCGCAGGGTGCGCGCCTGAGGGCTCAATAAGAATTCTTCGTTTTGATAGGCCTTGACGGGTGGTGGGCGCAAGGGGGCTTTATCTGGACTCATATTGCCGTATCTTCATTAAAATAAGCTATCTGCCAAGAAGGGAAGTGTGGGGCTTGACACTTTTGGCGGGGTCTCTTTGGTTATTCCCTCTAACTTTATGCAACCCACCTACCGTCCATCCAAGATTTCCCGCGCTCGTAAGTGCGGTTTCCGTGCTCGTTCCAAGACCCCTGGTGGTCGCAAAGTTCTCGCCAATCGTCGCAAGATTGGTCGCAAGCGCCTCGGCGCATCTTAATTCGATGCGTCTCCCGCGGGAGCGTCGAATTCGTGCTTCAGCCGATTTCTCGCGTCTCCGCCAAAATGGCTCGCGGCTAGACTGCGGGCCTTTTCTTTTGAATCTTGGGCAGGGCCGATCCCCTGAAACAAAGGCAAGATTTGCCGTGGTCGTTGCCAAGAAGAGTATTCCTTTGGCCGTGAATCGTAACCGCGCAAAGCGCTTAGCCCGTGAACTTTTTCGCAACGATGCTAATCTCTTACCCGATGGCTGGGAATGCGTTTTAATTGCCCGCCCAAGTATCCTTAGAAAATCTTTTGCGAGCTTGGTGAAAATTTATAGCACCGCGATAAAATCTACCGTGAAATAAAATGATGAATCGATTTCGCCGTGGCGTGGTTTGGTTGGCTCTCCAACCCATTTATTTTTATCAACGCTTTATTTCAAAAGCACTTCATGCGGTGGTTCCAGGTTCGGGCTGTAGATTTCATCCAAGTTGTTCTGCCTACGCTGTAATTGCCTTGAAAACACATGGTTTTTTAAAGGGGTCGTGGCTCACCCTAAAGCGGATTGTTCGGTGTCGACCCGGTGGTGGTTACGGCGTTGACGAGGTTCCGCCGGTTTAGATAAATACAATATCCCCTCGCTCTTTTAGGTTATCCCCATTAACTCTGAATGTGCTAAACTTCCTCCTTAAAAAAATACGCTCACGTCAGGGGGGAGCATGGTTATTAGCCTTAACGTATATTATTTTAGGTACCGTTTTGCGCCTCGGTTTTCTTGCAGTATCGGCCACGGAAGTCACCTGGTCGTGGACCACCTTTGCCGCACTCTTGATTGGTTTCATTTACGACGTCGCGATGGCCGGTTTTTTTGCCATCCCTTTTTCGCTGATCAGTAGCTTTTGTAAGTCCGAACGTTTCCGTTTATTTTTAGTCCCTCTTTGGTGTTTCGGAGTCTTTCTTTTCACCTTCTGGAAAATTTCCGAAATCCTTTTTTGGCACGAGTTCGCGGTTCGCTTCAACTTCATCGCGGTGGATTACTTAGTCTATACGAGCGAAGTGGTTAAAAACATTCGTGAGTCGTACAATATGCCACTCATCTTTTTAGCGGTATTCTCCCTGGCGGCTGGGTTTTATTTCCTCTGGCGTAAATGCGGGTTCACCCAGCTCTCGTCAGATGGAGTGGTTGAGGATTCTACGCCGCATTGGTGGACTCCGCTCGTGCTCACTGTCCCCGTTTTAATTATCCCTAGTTATAGTTATTTCGTGGGAGAACATGATCTCAAAAAGACTTCTACGGCTGATTCTAGTTTCGCCGAGCGCGTGGTCGCTGGCTTGCGTCACATGGGCGATATTCAACCGAGTTTCGCTAATATTTATGAAAC